>NZ_ASZT02000344.1:0-503 GCF_001006065.1 Sphingobacterium sp. IITKGP-BTPF85 | reverse complement strand
TTTAATACATTTGAATAAATCTTATTCGGATGATTGAACTTATTTTTGCGACTAATAATGCACATAAATTGGAAGAGGTGCAGGCTATTGTAGGAAAGAAATTCCTACTTAATCTTTGGCTGATATTGATTGCCATGAAGATATTCCTGAAACAGGTGTTACTTTCATGAGAATGCAAACAGAAGACAGATTTATTTAAGTCAATAAATATGGATTAATTGTTTCGGAGATGATTCTGGTTGGAATTGATGCATTAATGGTGAACAGGTGTGTATTCGGCCGTTATTCCTGGTAGCAGTGATATGGAAAAAATATTAATTTGGTTCTAGAGAAGTTAGCAGGTATCGCTAATCGTACCGCTCGATTTAAAACAGTGATTTCACTTAACCTAAACGGTCAGCAACATTTTTTGAAGGTAGTATTGAAGGCCACATTATTGATGAATGTAAAGGTGCGGATGGATTTGGTTATGACCCTATTTTTATACCAAATGGCTATAGTAA
>NZ_ASZT02000343.1:0-504 GCF_001006065.1 Sphingobacterium sp. IITKGP-BTPF85 | reverse complement strand
TGGTGGACAACGTCTATATTGTCTAGTCAAATAAATAAGATATGCAGTCTATTAGTATTAAGGAAGCTTCGGAAGCTACAGGTAAAATGAAAAACTATTAGAAGATTTTGCTCTAAGCCTTGAAAGTAAGCCATTTATAGAGCAAAAAGGAACTAAACTTATATAGATGTAAATTACCTATTTGCCTCATATCCACCACAAAAAAACATGTCCAAGGAGGGTGTACAAAAGGTAGACAAAGTAGAAAACGTTCAGAAAATGTCCATAGACATTGAATTTTCTGAACTAAAAATAAGATTGCCTTATATGAGCAAGAAATAAGATTGAAAGACCAGATTTAGAAGAAAGAGAACACAGAATTTTAGACCTTCAAAAAGCTATGTTACTGTTAAGTCCCCCAGAAGAAAAAGAACAGCTAAAAAAGAAGAAAAGCTGGTGGAGCTTTTAATCCTCACGCTCATTGTGGCTTATCGGCTACGCCCGATCTAAGCTTTTACGGATTTT
>NZ_ASZT02000342.1:0-509 GCF_001006065.1 Sphingobacterium sp. IITKGP-BTPF85 | reverse complement strand
TTGGCGTATATCCTGTCTTATTTCTAATAAGCAGGGTTCAATCGCTACTGATACAAAATAAAAGTAATAGACAGGGCTCGAATTGGTCTAAAATACGGTAAGCTTTCTTAAAACTGAAATAGGACTTTTAAGGATGCCTTACATAAGATGTTAATCGACTAAATATCAAAGAAAACACTATAAACTTATTTATGACAGAATTTGAAAAACATGCTGATTTAGCATTACGTCTCAATTTAAAGAATGAAGAATTTGATGCTCAACTTTGTATGGGAAAAGCTGACGACTGTTTAAGAGATAATCCTAATCAAATTGCTGAAATTTCAGATTTTAGCATTGTCGGCAATTTATATGCCCGTATGGTTTTTTATGGCTGGAAAAGCAGTCGTATTGCAAACCTGGCTTACTGGGGATTATCAAAGTCTTTAATAAACTCGCAAAAGAATATTGATTTAATAACCACCAGATTATTAGTTATGATATTTGCTCGTTGAACAACTAAAAGAAAT
>NZ_ASZT02000341.1:0-517 GCF_001006065.1 Sphingobacterium sp. IITKGP-BTPF85 | reverse complement strand
TACTTATACGGGATCCTCAGGCCTGTTTTAAGATTTGCTAAGATCATAAACATGATATCAAAGTTCACAGGCAGAAAAATCGTAACGACCTGATGTAATGGCATTATGTTGCAATATCAGTCTTATCACTATTTACTTCTACTATTTCCATATTGCTAAATATATTAAAAACTAAAGTAAAAAAACCAAAGCCTTAGTTATTAACCTCTTAAATAACTTATAAAAACTTAGTTTTAGCTTATAAAAACTTAGTTTTAGCTTATGAAAACTTAGATTTAGCTTATGAAAACTTAGTTTTCGACCCTTCAATTAGTTGATAATCAGTGTATAGAAAGGGCCTAAAATAAGAAAGTAATAAAAGTAAATAAAAAAGAACGTTGCTTTTCATCCGAGAGGTATTTATGGAAAATGTCTGCGAATTTTTTGCCGATAGAAAATCAACAAAAAACGAGAAATAAAGAAAAGGGGAGGTTGCGCGCGGACGTTATATCACCCCCATTTTCCCGGGAACCGTTTT
>NZ_ASZT02000340.1:0-524 GCF_001006065.1 Sphingobacterium sp. IITKGP-BTPF85 | reverse complement strand
ATTGGTTTCTTTTCCATCTTCAAAACTTGTTTTTTGAAGTAAAGCTGGGGCAATAGCGAAGCGCTTTTGTCCTGGGCTTTTTACCCAAAAAGTAGCGCAGCGTTAAGCTTTGCGAGGGATGGCGATGAATATAATGTAGTGAAACGAAAATGTATATACATCTGCCCCCCCTCGCTTCTTTACGATTGCTAAGATATTGATTATAAAACCTCATCAAAGGGTTTTTATAATCAATATCTCCCAAACTATACTTGTTTTATTCGAAGTCTAAATCTTGTTTTATAAGTATTTTGTCATTCAGATAATCAAATTATTTTTTCTTGATTACTCTTTTGCGCTTTTAATACACGCTGGTGGATTTGACAATTCATTTTGATACTTATCATGAAGCATCGCCCACTTTTTTATAATATTAGCTTCTGTAAAGTTTCCACCATTCGACAGTATTTCAGAAATTCAATTTTATCGAGAATTTCGTCATCGTTAAATTGTTGATCCAACAAATCAAAAGGATTGTAAGGGCT
>NZ_ASZT02000339.1:0-524 GCF_001006065.1 Sphingobacterium sp. IITKGP-BTPF85 | reverse complement strand
ATTGGTTTCTTTTCCATCTTCAAAACTTGTTTTTTGAAGTAAAGCTGGGGCAATAGCGAAGCGCTTTTGTCCTGGGCTTTTTACCCAAAAAGTAGCGCAGCGTTAAGCTTTGCGAGGGATGGCGATGAATATAATGTAGTGAAACGAAAATGTATATACATCTGCCCCCCCTCGCTTCTTTACGATTGCTAAGATATTGATTATAAAAACCTCATCAAAGGGTTTTATAATCAATATCTCCCAAACTATACTTGTTTTATTCGAAGTCTAAATCTTGTTTTATAAGTATTTTGTCATTCAGATAATCAAATTATTTTTTCTTGATTACTCTTTTGCGCTTTTAATACACGCTGGTGGATTTGACAATTCATTTTGATACTTATCATGAAGCATCGCCCACTTTTTTATAATATTAGCTTCTGTAAAGTTTCCACCATTCGACAGTATTTCAGAAATTCAATTTTATCGAGAATTTCGTCATCGTTAAATTGTTGATCCAACAAATCAAAAGGATTGTAAGGGCT
>NZ_ASZT02000338.1:0-527 GCF_001006065.1 Sphingobacterium sp. IITKGP-BTPF85 | reverse complement strand
TTTTTCAAGTTTATCCCAATAAAATTCTTACTGACTTATAATTTTTTTAAAAACAATAAATATTTAGCAATAATTATATCTGCTATGCTTTTGCTTCTATTCATTGCTCTTTTTTACCAGATTATTTATTCTTTTCACATGGGACTAATATTAGCAATTTTCTTATTGTAAATGATAAGGAAATTCGGTTTTTTACATGTGACCATGCTGCACGCTATATTTAACTTAATTTTAGTCATTGGAAGATCTCTTTAATACTTCTCAAGAAACAAAGTCTGGAATTGCAACAATAAAGTAACATTCGGTTAAGCTGCAATATTTTGTTTGTTTAAATTTCTTCCGAATTCCTCTGGGGACACGTATCCAAGTGCAGAATGTAGCCTTTTACGATTGTACCAAGTCTCAATATACTCGAATACAATGCGTGCTGCGTGCTCTTTGTCAATGAACTTGTATTGATAGACACATTCGGCTTTAAGTGTTTTAAAGAAGCTCTCTGCTACTGCGTTGTCCCAGCAATTACCTTT
>NZ_ASZT02000337.1:0-529 GCF_001006065.1 Sphingobacterium sp. IITKGP-BTPF85 | reverse complement strand
GGTATTACACAATACACAAGGGTTTGGCGTACGGCCGGCAATATATTCATCAACAAAGTTGTCAATAACAAAATCGCCAAACTCATCTCTAATATCCAATATATAATGTGGGAAACCATAATTCACCGCCAAAGAACGTGCATCGTTGATACTATCCAAGCTACAGCATCCGGTTTCCTTAGACGAGCCACCAGAAGCAGCATAGTCCCAAGTCTTCATCGTGATCCCTATGACTTCATATCCTTGTTCATGAAGCATGACAGCCGCGACCGAACTGTCAACACCCCCACTCATAGCAACTAATACTCTTCCTCTTTTACTCATTTTATTTTATTGAAATGCAAAGATAGGCTATTTGAAATTTTTACGTGTTAATTTCTTGTAAATTTTATCTGTATCAAAATCAAGTCTTTCAAAAAAATACATGAAATAAATGGGTGAAAAATTTAGAATTCGAATTATCGGGGTATATTTGCATCGCATTCAAAGTTAAACGGGGATGCAGGTTAAGGTGCCATAGCTCAGTCGG
>NZ_ASZT02000336.1:0-541 GCF_001006065.1 Sphingobacterium sp. IITKGP-BTPF85 | reverse complement strand
TAAGGTTATATTCCTTTAATCGCACCATATAGGAATTAAACAATTTGGTTGGTTGGGTTGTATTTGATGACTTTGATTCCTTTAAATCGCACCATGTAGGAATTGAAACCTCAAGCCGTACCAACTAAGGGAATGAGCTTGCTATCTTTAATCGCACCATACAGGAATTGAAATATAACAGGGATGACACAACACGCCTGCAACGTGATCATTTAATCGCACCATATAGGAATTGAAACTAGGCTGCTGTTGACGTTCTTAGAATTCCCCCTTTTCCTTTAATCGCAGCATATAGGAATTGAAACGATGGTATGATGAGAGTTGCAGGAACGGTTGCGGTCCTTTAATCGCACCATACAGGAATTGAAACATGTATTTACTGAACAAGTCATACATTTCTTTTCCGCCTTTAATCGCACCATACAGGAATTGAAACTCAGTTGACTTGTGATCAACCTCTTGTTTATCTGACCACCTTTAATCGCACCATACAGGAATTGAAACATGTATAAAGGTGACACCATGAAGTCGGTGTATAGCC
>NZ_ASZT02000335.1:0-586 GCF_001006065.1 Sphingobacterium sp. IITKGP-BTPF85 | reverse complement strand
GTATTGAAGCCCCCCTTTTTGATCATGAAAATAATCCCTCCCCTTCCGCAAAGACAAAATAAAAGCGACTTATAGTCGGCTTTTGTTGTTTACATACATTTGTAAAAATCGATTTTAAGAAAGTCGATGTACAGTAAAATAATGGGCGAAGAGGATCATTAAATTTTATAAGAATAACGATCTCCATTCATGATGAAGTAAATAATCCCTTCATCAAGACAAAATAAAGCCTGCTGATAAGTGCGATTTTTGCTATTTATCGACTTTCATAAAAAAAATCAATAAAAGGATAAAAAAGGCGTTTCTAGACTTTGCAAAAATAAAATAATTGCCTTATGTTTGCATTGTCAAAACAAGGAAGAGTGCCTGAGTGGCCGAAAGGAACAGTTTGCTAAACTGTCGTACTGGAAACGGTACCGAGGGTTCGAATCCCTCCTCTTCCGCCAAGACAAAACAAAGCCCGACTATTAGTCGGGTTTTGTCGTTTATGTACTTTTGTAAACGTAAGTTTTAAAAAAAAGTATATAAACAACAAAAGTGATGAACGGAGTGAATGGCTTTGTTTTGTCTTGAAGCCCCCCCTTTT
>NZ_ASZT02000334.1:0-588 GCF_001006065.1 Sphingobacterium sp. IITKGP-BTPF85 | reverse complement strand
AAAGTCATTAACTTATTGACCAAGGGCTCTCCAATACCCGTTATTAACTTCATCACTTCAGTGGCTTGCATCAATCCGATGATCCCTGGCAAAACACCTAATACACCATTTTCTGAGCAGTTTGGAGCCTCTTCAGCACTCGGGACTTGTGGAAATAGATCGCGGTAATGACAGACAGTTCCATCATCATCAGCGACATTAAAGATTGCTATCTGCCTTCGTATTGATAGATCGCCGCAAAAACAAGCGGTTTTTCTAAGCGCGTACAACAATCGTTTATAATATAACGTACCGCAAAATTATCCGTACAGTCAACAACGATATCATACTGTGAAACAATAGCATTAGCATTGCTATCATCAAGCAAAACAGGATGTCCAACGATTGTGATAGACGGATTATTTTCGCTTAGCTTCCGCACAGCAACTGCGCACTTAACTGCCCAAGATCTGCGGTGCTATATAGGGTCTGGCGTTGCAGATTACTCAGTTCTATCGTATCAAAATCAACGATACCGATACGCCCTACACCTGCCGCAGTCAGATACTGCAGTACCGGACAGCCTAACCCTCCAGCTCCGACAACAAG
>NZ_ASZT02000333.1:0-589 GCF_001006065.1 Sphingobacterium sp. IITKGP-BTPF85 | reverse complement strand
TGTCCATAGACATTGAATTTTCTGAACTAAAAAATAAGATTGCCTTATATGAGCAAGAAATAAGATTGAAAGACCAGATTTTAGAAGAAAGAGAACACAGAATTTTAGACCTTCAAAAAGCTATGTTACTGTTAAGTCCCCCCAGAAGAAAAAAGAACAGCTAAAAAAAGAAGAAAAGCTGGTGGAGCTTTTAATCCTCACGCTCATTGTGGCTTATCGGCTACGCCCGATCTAAGCTTTTACGGATTTTTGGATAATGCCCTTTTTCTGATAAGTGCCAATTATATAAGCAGTCGCATTTTCAACCTTAATCTCGCCTTTTCTTGCTTTTTTGTTTACATCTTCAACGAACGTTAAAAATTTATCATAACCATCTTTTACAATTGCCTCGGCTTGCTCTTCATTTAGTCCATAGGCCATAACAGAGCGTACATTTTTGGTAATCTAAGGTTTTAGTGAAGTCAATAGCTAATTGAGGATCTTTTTGCTTATCTACATGCATAATAATCCAGAAATAAGCTCTTCCTCTCTTTTTTAGTTCGTAGTCGAAATCTATACGTCTGTATGTCTCATTTGATTTGCTTTTAGC
>NZ_ASZT02000332.1:0-611 GCF_001006065.1 Sphingobacterium sp. IITKGP-BTPF85 | reverse complement strand
TGGAATTGCAACAATAAAGTAGACATTCGGTTAAGCTGCAATATTTTGTTTGTTTAAATTTCTTCCGAATTCCTCTGGGGACACGTATCCAAGTGCAGAATGTAGCCTTTTACGATTGTACCAAGTCTCAATATACTCGAATACAATGCGTGCTGCGTGCTCTTTGTCAATGAACTTGTATTGATAGACACATTCGGCTTTAAGTGTTTTAAAGAAGCTCTCTGCTACTGCGTTGTCCCAGCAATTACCTTTTCGGCTCATGCTTCTGATGATCAAGGGATTTTTCTCCAGTAGCCATCGAAATTCATTACAAGCATACTGGACCCCACGATCAGAATGAAAAATGAGCTGCTGAGTGACTGGTCGTCTTGATTGCGCCATTTTGAAAGCAGGAAGTACGGTATCGTTTGCTTTCATTGTGGTACTTAATGCCCAGCCGATGATTTTTCTATCACCTAGATCAATCACCGTTGTTAAATACAGCCAGCCTTGCCTGGTTCTAATGTAAGTAATATCGGATACCCAGACAGCACCCAATATTCCAGGCTTAAAATCGCGTTCCAGTAAATTTTCTGGAACAGGAAATTTATGGTTTGAATCTGTAGTAACTT
>NZ_ASZT02000331.1:0-651 GCF_001006065.1 Sphingobacterium sp. IITKGP-BTPF85 | reverse complement strand
TAGTAGGGTAAAGCTCTATTAACCCCCTATAAAATCCCAGTTATCTCTATATAATCCTAGTCTAAGTAAAGTAATCAGGTTCCTATCAGTTCCCAATCAGGTTATAATATGCCCTATTCCGGAGTATCTGTACGGAGGGGAGCTGGCTATAGTAAAACACCCCGACTTCTCTGGACCCCTTTTGTAGTATATAGTAATATAGTATAAAGTAAAGATGTCGGCCCTGCGGAAAGCATGAGGAGACATGTATCACCTTATCAGTAATAGTAATAGTAATAGTAATAGTAATAGTAATAGTAATAGTAATAGTAATAGTAATAGTAATAGTAATAGTAATAGTAATAGTAATAGTAATAGTGTCGATGATGTCGCTGTACTGAAAAAGATATAATTTCTGCGGAACCATTTCCTAAAAGCATACTGCATCCATAAAAGAAGGCCCAGGACGAACCATCCGCCCGTATACCCTTTTTATAGTTCAAAGCCAGGATTGTCCGTTTCTCAGCCCCGAGAACAGGTCATAGGTAAATTTATCGGTTCAGTTATAAGCTGTTTACCGGTTCACGGCAAACTATTTCCGGAAAAGATTAGGAAGTGAATTATAAAAGTCGCTATCTTTGCACCACTCCGCAAGGGAGGAACGGACGTGAT
>NZ_ASZT02000330.1:0-652 GCF_001006065.1 Sphingobacterium sp. IITKGP-BTPF85 | reverse complement strand
TCAAAAGAAGGTTAAAAGAAGTCCGAACAAGATCGGAGCAGATGGCTTTGCTTTTTATGATTTTCATGTAAGATTGTACTTGCTAAATCGTTGTGAAGGTACGGTCAGTTTACAGGTTATTCACTAACGCCCTACTGAAGTGGTACCGGAAAGGTACTGAGAAGCTACTAGAGAGCTACCAAATAGATACTAACGGCAGTAGCTTGACTGCCGTCTTGAAGGCGAAAGCTGGTGAAGCACCGTACTTCAATGGGCGAAGGGTAGATCAAGCGTCCGTAATGCGTTACATATGCATAGATAAAGCATGGATAGTGCGTAAAACGGTATCCGTTTACACACTAATAACGCACTATCAACGCTTTATACCTGCTTCATCCATACTTGATCTATACTGTAAAGGTGCTTCATTTCAAATAAGCGTTTTTAAGTATCTGAAAATATTAAGCTGGGTTAAGATGCGTTTTTGTTTTAACAAGTTGGCAAATCGCTTAAAACTACCGTTAAATAGCATGTTAAGTAGGGTTCACGGTGCTGTCAGTGAGTGGGTTATTTATGATTTCGAATTGATGGGTATTTCTTTCAACGCATTGAAGAATATAAGGACTTATTCTCTATTAGTCCTTATGTTTTATATGTTTAGTTTATCAGCTCA
>NZ_ASZT02000329.1:0-686 GCF_001006065.1 Sphingobacterium sp. IITKGP-BTPF85 | reverse complement strand
ACTATGCTTCTCAGTTTAGCTTTTTTCATGATTCTTG
Source organism: Sphingobacterium sp. IITKGP-BTPF85 (assembly GCF_001006065.1). Classification (NCBI taxonomy): domain Bacteria; kingdom Pseudomonadati; phylum Bacteroidota; class Sphingobacteriia; order Sphingobacteriales; family Sphingobacteriaceae; genus Sphingobacterium; species Sphingobacterium sp. IITKGP-BTPF85. The sequence continues at coordinate 649 of NZ_ASZT02000329.1, read as the reverse complement.
CAACTCTCGGTCTGGATACGCTAATAGCCTTTTTATGCAGTTCCAAGGTAATCCTGGGACTGCCATATATCTTTTTACTGTTCTCAAAGGCTTGTAAAACCTCGGCTTCAATCATTTGATTTTCAATGCTTCTGTTTGATGGACTGCTGACCGTCCATTTGTAAAATCCAGCCCTACTCACTTTAAATACTGAACACATCTTCCCAACTAAAAATATTCTGCAGTGATCCTTTATGAACCCGAATATTTGTTGTCGCCCTTGGAGAAAATGCTGATAGCCTTTTTTAAGATATCGCGCTCCATCTGTGTTTCACGCAATTCCTTCTTCAATAAAGCCAGCTCTTGCTCAGCTGCGCTGAGTATGACTTTTCCATTTCCAGGAAAACTACTGCCTTGTTTGCTGGAAAACTCCTTCCGCCAGCGATACAACAACGCTGGACTAATATCCAGTTCTTTCGCAAGGGCGCCCAGGTCTGTACGGGTATTACTCAGTTCAACACTCATTACCTTGAACTCTTTTGGATACGTTTTTCTTTCTTGTGACATAATTTCTGTTAAGTTACCAAATTCACTTAACTTGATGTTCACTCAAATGTACGGCAACTCAATAAGATCAAAAGGGCCTAATTCTCATTAGACCCTTTATCTT
>NZ_ASZT02000328.1:0-714 GCF_001006065.1 Sphingobacterium sp. IITKGP-BTPF85 | reverse complement strand
TGAAGCCTATAACGGCATCTGTTAAAAGCTATCTGCATTCTGCTTTAAAGACTCCACTACGCTCTTATAGAGCTCCTGTAGTTTGTTTTCATAATTGCGGGACCGCCCACCGAAAATCCCGAAGATCTGCGAAGCAAACGCTACGAAGCTCGCTCCTATTTCACTCAAAGCATTGTCTCCAATAACAACTATTTCTGAAATGGGATCAAAATAACGCAGGACTTCTCTCCCCTTGATGGTATTGGTACTGGTAACGATCATGGTGTATGATGAATACTGTTTTAAAAGCCCGAAAATAAAGCATCAGTTTGATTGAAAAACTGAAATAAGTCAATGGTAAGGCCTGTAGCTTTGGCAATCTGATGGGTAGACAAACCCATCTCTTTCAAATTCAAAGCTGTCTCAATAGCTTTTTGGTGTTGACCTTCAGCTTTAGCCTCTATTGCTGCTTTCTTGGATTCTTGCTTAGCCTCTTTTAATTGTTTTTCTAGTCCTTCAACTTGTTCCTGTTGATACATACGCACTGCTTCGGCATCCCACTTGCGTTTTAGAACGAATATCATACATAGTTCGTTCCTCCTTTGTCAATTTTGCGTAGCTGGCCAATTGAAAGAATCGTTGAAATACCGCCGATTTCATGATCCGTGGCAAGGTCTTTAACGTAGATATATTCTTGAGCATATAGAATACTTTGTCCAGTTCGTCTTCAACCTC
>NZ_ASZT02000327.1:0-735 GCF_001006065.1 Sphingobacterium sp. IITKGP-BTPF85 | reverse complement strand
ACAGTATCGCCACCGCCATAGATGCCTTCTGCATTCTCGGCATAGGCACTAAACATATCTTCACTGCGTTCAATAACAATTTTTAAGGTTTTCATATTTTGCTCCTTTCTATTTTCATTTGGGATCTAAGGCTTATTTAAGCCCTAGATCCTTCATGATTTTCTTGCGAAGACCTTCCCCAATTTCTTTACTTCCATGATAAGGAACTGGATATGTTCTACCCTCCTTCTCATAAATGTAGTGAGATCCACTCGTGCGGATATGGTTCCAGCCACTTTTTCGCAAAATCTTGTGGAATTCACTTGATTTCATATTGAAACAGATTTAAATGTGAGTGGATAATTTACGCCTTAAACTACCATACACATCTCGAATACCACAACACAAAGGTAGTATAAATACTACTAATAAACAAAAAATATTAAATTTTAATTTTATCTATATGTTTATGTTTTTGAATATTTAACACTAATAAAAACATAATAACAAATTACTTATCTAAAAAATGAATCTAAATTCTTCGTTTACTAACTTTAATAAACCCTTAAGAATTTTCCTTCTAAAACTTCCTCTGGTAAATCCAGGATCTGCTCGATCACGACTGTCGCAGACTCTTCCTTAAACTCGCTCATAAACGGCCATAGGTCGTTTACTTTTGTCGGGGCAAAATGCTGTATAACATCATCCACACTATTCTCAGACTTCAGGATATTGTATCCCTTATGTTTTAAGTCC
>NZ_ASZT02000326.1:0-746 GCF_001006065.1 Sphingobacterium sp. IITKGP-BTPF85 | reverse complement strand
CAGATGGCCTTGCTTTTTTTATGATTTTCATTGAAGATTGTACTTGCTAAAATCGGTCTTGCTGTAAGGTCAGTGTACAGGTTATTCACTAACGCCCTACTGAAGTGGTACCGGAAAGGTACTGGAGATGTACTAGAGAGCTACCAAATAGGTACTAAGGCCAGTAGCTTAGTTGCGAACTTGAAGGAGACAGTTGGTGAAGCACTGTACTCCAATGGGCGAAGCGTAGATCAAGCGTCCGTAATGCGTTGCATATGCATAGATAAAGCATGGATAGTGCGTAAAACGGTACCCGTTTACACACTACTAACGCACTATCAACGCTTTATGTATGCTTCATCCATACTTGATCTATACTCTAAAGGTACTTTATTTCAAACGGGCGTTTTTAAGCATATGAAAATCTTAAGCTTGGTTAAGGTGTGTTTTTGCTTTAATAGGGCTGTAAATCGCTTAAAACTCCCGTTAAACAACATGTTAAGTAGTATTCACGATGCTGTCAGTGTGTGGGTTGTTTATGAGTTTCGAAAATTGATGGGTATTTCTTTCAACGCATTGAAGAATATAAGGATTTATTCTTTACTAGTCCTTATGTTTTTCAATCTTCTTGATTGTTTTTTAATGGAATTGAAGAGCATCAGAACTTATTCGCTATTAGTCCTGATGGTTTCTATGTTTAGTTTATCAGCCTTCCAGACCGGGCCCCGCAAGGACAGCGGGGCTGATGGGTTATCTCATCTTATGGC
>NZ_ASZT02000325.1:0-780 GCF_001006065.1 Sphingobacterium sp. IITKGP-BTPF85 | reverse complement strand
GGTAGATTGTTCAGGTTTTGTTAATATGTTATATCTTAAAGTATATAAAGAGAATTTACCTCGTTCATCCAGAGATATGGATGGTGCAATTAAGAGCAAGCGAAATTCCCAGCTTAAAGAAGGTGATTTGGTGTTTTTTTCGTTCGGAGGACGTAATGTGGATCATGTTGGCGTATATCTGCATAATAATAAATTTGTACATGTATCGACAAAAAAAGGTGTTATTATTTCTGACTTAAAAGATTCGTGGTACGCAAAATATTTCACGAATGCTGGAACACCAAAATCCTGATAGGTAATACGAATTCCCTTTTTTATGTCAAATAATAGATAAAACTTTATAAAGCTATTTTAATCCTTATTTTTGTCAAAAACTAAAATAAAGATGAGTATCAAGGGTAAAAAGATTTTTTTGGGTTTATGTATTGTTGTACCATTTCTAATTTACTGTGTTTACTACTACAGTAATATGATTAGCAATGCGCCTTTCCGTTTCACAGATTTTCAGTCTGTGGTCTTTCGATACGGTGAGCCTAATCATATGGATAATCAGTATGATTCAAAAACTGGAATTTTTCAGTATGTGACCAAAACAAACGAGATAGAGCGTGATACCGTTCGCATGACTAAAGATGATTTGCTTTACTTACATCGAAAAGCTCAAGAATTAGGTTTTTGGAATTTGGATGATGACATGACGGGACCTGAAGCAAAAGTAAATCCTGAAACAGAAACACCTCGTTTTTATTTAGAGATGAATTATAAAGACAAATCAAAAAA
>NZ_ASZT02000324.1:0-917 GCF_001006065.1 Sphingobacterium sp. IITKGP-BTPF85 | reverse complement strand
TGTAGTTCATAGGGCGGATACGAGCGTTTGATGTTGCTATGTGAATTAAGTCAGCATCGGATTTTCTTGAATAGTTTTCTGCAATATCGTTTAAATCATAATCATTGCTCATAATTAATATTTGTGTTAACTTTTTAGTAATATCAGTTTATTATCTCCTCAACAAAAACATCATAGTCATTCATCTTGTCTCTGTTTTTAACTAACCTAGGAGCTTTCTTCTTTTTCGTATAATATTGAATAGCATTGGCAATGAATAGCGGTCTGACTTGTTCATCGAAATGTGCTTCACAGTCTAAGAAAATTTCCAGTGCAGATTTAGCATCTTTAAAATATCCATTATTGTATTGTTCATCAATCCAATTTTGAATCTGGATGTCTGTGATTGCACTAGACGACTCTAGAAAGATATCTTTTTCTTCATCACCAAATTTTAAAAATTCTTTCCATTTACCGTTTCCAATTTTTTGCTCTGCTACATAATTTCTGTTTCCTCGGTTATCAACTTGATAGCGTATTTGAATTTTATGATTGTTACTGCCGATATTTGATGGAACAAAATCAGCAAGTTCACATTTGAAAATTATTCTGATAGTATTATTCTCACTAAGACCTAAGATTAAAGTTTGATCTGGTCTTTCAAAATCTCTAACATATAGGTCACGTTGACCCAACAAAAATGCTAGTTCAAATTGACTCAAACCACGCTTATCACGTAATTTAATTATATTGAGCATCTTAATGAGCTCGATATCCGACATACTGCTTATTTTTAAGATCTCAAAATCTAGATTTCGTTTCATTATATGGGCTATTACCGACTTACAACAAATATAATCAAACGAATCTTTAATACTATCTCCTTTAAAAATATATTGTAATGAGAAAAATTTGTAGATTCAATACATATGTGTCCT
>NZ_ASZT02000323.1:0-922 GCF_001006065.1 Sphingobacterium sp. IITKGP-BTPF85 | reverse complement strand
CAAGAACGATCAGTATATATAAGTTTATCAGGCTGCATCAACAATATATCCGATTGAAAGAATGGTGCAAGGTTATGGGAGTTGGTTCCAGAAGTTATTATACTTGGAAAAATGACTCTAAACCGCTGGTGGCTCTAAAGTTGGCATTCTTGAAGAGAAGATAAAAACTATTTATTTCAATAAAAAGCAGCGTTATGGCAGTCCTAGGATAGCTGCTGAATTATTGGATAATGGTGTGAAAGCCTCAAGGATTACAGTCGCTAAATATATGAGAAAGATGGGGCTACGCAGTAAAATAGGCAAGAAGTTTAAAGTCACAACAGATTCAAAACATTCCCATAAAATAATGAAAAATGTATTAGATCGTAATTTCACCCCTTCGGAACCATCAAAAGTTTGGGTCTCGGATATTACTTATATCCACACCAAAGAAGGCTTCTTATATCTAACCACAGTCCTCGATTTATATGACCGTAAATGTATTGGGTGGAGTGTCAGTGAAACAATGAGGACCGAAGAAACTTCGTTGGCAGCATGGAAAATGGCGGTCAAGAACCGCAAATTGTTTCCTGGTCTGATTTTTCATTCAGATCGTGGAGTACAATATGCCTGCGAAAAATTCAGCAATACAGTAGATTCTTATAAAATCGTAACTAGAAGTATGAGTCGAAAAGGTGATTGTTGGGACAATGCAGTTGCAGAGAGCTTTTTTAAAACACTAAAATCAGAGCAAATATATGGGAACAAATTGGTATCAAAAGAGCAAATGAGGACAGATTTATTTGAATACATAGAAGTATGGTACAATAGACAGCGTCGACATTCTGCACTAGGAAACCTTACCATAGAGCAATTCAATAACAAAAAACAAAATCTTAAAAAAACTGCTTAACTAGTACTGCCGATTTTATTTGCAAGTCCA
>NZ_ASZT02000322.1:0-944 GCF_001006065.1 Sphingobacterium sp. IITKGP-BTPF85 | reverse complement strand
ACAGTGCATGAAAAGTCGAAGCACCGTCGAGCAAAACCTGAGTGGAAGCAGAAAAAGGGGTCAAGACAGGGAAAAGAAAGTTAGTAAAAGTTTACTGGATGTGGCAAACAGTAAATTGAGGCATTTTCTGAGAGGTACCCGCTATATACCTGATTTTAAGATCCTTCGGACCTTGTTTTACCTCCGGCCGTCGTTGCACCGTATGTGCACCGTACCTCTCCCGTCCCTGCACCAGGAAAAGGACGGTGCAACTACGGTGCAAGTGCGGTGCAGTTACGGGGAAACTTACTACAAAGGTAAAAGAAGGTTAAAAGAAAGTCCGAACAAGATCCGAACCGATGGTTTTGCTTTTTTTATGATTTTCATAAAGAATGTACTTGCTAAAATCTTTCTTGATGTACGTTCAGTGTACGGTTTATTCACGAATGCCCTACTGAAAAGGTACCAAAAAGGTGCCGGGTATGTACTGGAGAGCTACCAAAAAGCTACTGGTGATAGAGGATTAGCAGTGCTTGGACTGGCTTGTGCTAGGCTAGTACGGGGATATGGTTGTTCATGTGTTCCCCAAGCGTACGTAATGCGTATGCTAAGTACTGATAGTGCGTTAGTAGTGCGTAAAACGGTACCCGTTTACGCACTACTAACGCACTATCAACGCTTTATCTATGCTTCATCCATACTTAATCCCTACACAAAAAGTGCTTTATTTAAAATAAGAAGATTTAAGCGATTCAATTTCTTTTATCAGGCATCTGAGTGGTTTGGCATTAATAATCTGTCTAATCGCTTAAAATGCTTTTCAAATCAAGTGCAAGAGAGTATAAGAGATGTTGTGAATGAACGTTTTGTGAATCGATTGCTAAAATCAAGGTTTTCTGTGGCATTGATCTTTTGTTGTGATTAGTCGGATCGGTATCCGCCAAAGTCAAGGGAAGCAAATTATG
>NZ_ASZT02000321.1:0-956 GCF_001006065.1 Sphingobacterium sp. IITKGP-BTPF85 | reverse complement strand
AAGTTTCGCCTTTTTTATGAATATAGTCCTTTTTTTTCGATAAACTCAATGACTTTATCCGGAGTATAGAATTTGATATTGCTCCCCTCTTTCACCGCTTGTCGAAGAAAGGTAGAAGACAATTCCATCATCGGTGTTTGTGTCAGGGTTATTGACGGATGTTCTTTCATTGTACCGCCATTATATCCAGGTCTTGGATAAACATAGATATGATAATCCCTTAAAATAATATCGTGATTCTTCCACTTTGAAAAGGTCTCTAAAATATCTTCACCCATAATTAAAACAAATTCATGCGTGGGATATTTTTCTGCCAGATGTGTTAAAGTATCGATGGTATACGAGGGTTGCGGTAAACTAAATTCAATGGAACTTGCCTTTAAATTTTCGGTCTCTTCAATTGCCAGATTAACCATCTCTAAACGGTCGTACATATTACCTAGGCTCTCTTTCTTTTTAAATGGATTTTGTGGGGATACCACAAACCAAACTTCGTCCAGCTCAGTATAGTTGGCCATATAATTGGCAATAATCAAATGCCCAACATGAACTGGATTAAAAGACCCGAAGAATAATCCGACTTTAGCCATTACTTTTTATTCAGAAAGTCCATTACCAATTTCTCTGCTTCCACAACAGCAACATCCAAATCATAATTTTTAAAATCACATCAAACTTATCTGCATAGGATAATTCGGATTCAGCTTTTGCAAAACGTTCCTGCAATTTTTCTTCAGAGTCTGTTCCTCTACCACGCAGGCGTGCTTTTAAAACTTCTAAGGAAGGAGGTTGCACAAAAATAGATAAGGCTTCGTCTGGAAACTTTGAACGCAAACGAAGTCCTCCAATCACATCAATATCAAAAATAACATGTTTACCCTGTGCCCAGATACGTTCTACTTCAGAACGTAATGTTCCATAAAATGTACCTGAATATACTTCTTCGAATTCGATGA
>NZ_ASZT02000320.1:0-962 GCF_001006065.1 Sphingobacterium sp. IITKGP-BTPF85 | reverse complement strand
TCGGACTTCTGTCAGGTTGAAAAATAAATAAGCATCCAAATTTCTTTTCGATAACTTCGATTAAACGTTCGATATAACCGTTTTGCCTTTGGTTTTCCGGGCTGAATAATTGAATCGCGATGCCTTGACTTTTACACCAGAGATCAAAATGATGACTGGTGAATTCGGGGCCATTATCTACACGCAGACAGAGCGGCTTACCTCGCCAGTCTATGATTTGTTCCAGTGCCCGGGTGACCCGTACAGAAGAAATAGAGGTAGCTACTTCGATACACAATATTTCACGGGAACAGTCATCCATCACATTAAAGGTTCTAAATCTGTTTCCGCTTGCCAAGCTATCGCTCATAAAGTCCATGCTCCATTTTTGATTAATGCTGACCTGTTGTTCCAAAGGTTGTTTCTCCCGAACAGGAAGCCGACGTTTGACACGTCTCTTCTTATTCATATTGAGCAGCTTATATACCCTGTATACTTTCTTATGGTTCCAGGGTTTACCTTCTCTGCGCAAGTAGGCATATAGTTTTCGAAATCCATATACAGGATGTTTGGAGGACAGATCATTTAATGCTGCCATCACGGCACTGTCGTCTTTCTTGCTAACATAGTAATATTGTGAACGGCACATACCTGTCAATTTACAGGCTCCGGCGACACTCAAACCGTGATCTAGGACAATTTCCTGAGTTAACTGTTTTTGTTGCCGGAGCCCCAACCTTTTTTGTGATGACTTCTTTTAGGATATCATGGTTCATACTCAGCTCGGCAAACATCTTTTTCAGGCGTGCATTTTCTTCTTCAAGTTCCTTCAGGCGCTTGACATCAGATGCTTCCATGCCACCGTAACGGCTTTTCCAGTTATAAAAGGTGGCTTTGCTAATCTCAAGCTCCCGGCAGATATCATCGTGTCTTTCTACCTTCTTCTCCCTCTTTGAGAGCTCTTACAATCTGTGTTTCTGTAA
>NZ_ASZT02000319.1:0-990 GCF_001006065.1 Sphingobacterium sp. IITKGP-BTPF85 | reverse complement strand
CGGATCTGCACAACATTGATAACGCCCAATCTTTTTGCTCAGACTCTAACTCATTGATACTCATTTATAAACTCCTTGCAATGTATGTCGTTTCAGCTAAACGGTATGTGCAATGTTTATGTAAAGAAATAGTAAGATAATACTCAACCCGATGTTTGAGTACGGTCATCATCTGACACTACAGACTCTGGCATCGCTGTGAAGACGACGCGAAATTCAGCATTTTCACAAGCGTTATCTTTTACAAAACCGATCTCACTCTCCTTTGATGCGAATCCAGCGTCAGACATCATATGCAGCTACTCACCTGCATCCTGAACCCATTGACCTCCAACCCCGTAATAGCGATGCGTAATGATGTCGATAGTTACTAACGGGTCTTGTTCGATTAACTGCCGCAGAAACTCTTCCAGGTCACCAGTGCAGTGCTTGATAACAGGAGTCTCCAGGATGGCGAACAACAAGAAACTGGTTTCCGTCTTCACGGACTTCGTTGCTTTCCAGTTTAGCAATACGCTTACTCCCATCCGAGATAACACCTTCGTAATACTCACGCTGCTCGTTGAGTTTTGATTTTGCTGTTTCAAGCTCAACACGCAGTTTCCCTACTGTTAGCGCAATATCCTCGTTCTCCTGGTCGCGGCGTTGATGTATTGCTGGTTTCTTTCCCGTTCATCCAGCAGTTCCAGCACAATCGATGGTGTTACCAATTTCATGGGAAAGGCTGCGTCAATCCCAGCGTCATGCATTGCCTGCTCTGCCGCTTCACGCAGTGCCTGAGAGTTAATTTCGCTCACTTCGAACCTCTCTGTTTACTGATAAGTTCCAGATCCTCCTGGCAACTTGCACAAGTCCGACAACCCTGAACGACCAGGCGTCTTCGTTCATCTATCGGATCGCACACTCACAACAATGAGTTGGCAGACGTATAGCCTGGTGGTTCAGGCGGCGCATTTTTATTGCTGTGTTGCGCTGTAATTCTTCTATTTC
>NZ_ASZT02000318.1:0-996 GCF_001006065.1 Sphingobacterium sp. IITKGP-BTPF85 | reverse complement strand
TTTAGGACACATATGATATTTGTTCAGTTAAATCGCATATAACTAAGCAAACTACCATTTAGAATAAAACGATAAAAATCAAATCACTAAAGAGGGATCTTCCCATCCTTAAAATAAATTGAATGAACTATATCAAAAATTTTTTTCGGTTTTATTTAAACCCTAGTAAAGAATATAACAAGCCATTCTCCATTAAACAAAAGCTGATAGGCTGTATCATCCTATTAGTTATAACTTTCGTTGCATTATTTATTTTTGAAGTAATCGTACCAGTTATATTAGTCTCATCGGGATTATTTGATAATTGGCCAAGAATAAAAAACCCTTCGGTTAATCACAATCTAATCAGTGCTCTTTCCGTTGCTTTTTTTATTCCAATTATTGAAGAATTAGTTGGGAGATTATGGATTGTTTATAACCGTAAATATTTATCCTGGTCTCTATCTATTGCTTCTGGGATCATTATTTACAAATTATTTGGAAGTAATCTTAATTTGCCTTGGTACGAGAATTATCGCTGGCTTTCTATTTCAATACTGGAATCTATTTCTATATTTTACTTTATTAAATCAAAAAATCAAAATTCATTAGAAAGATTCTGGAAGAATAATCAACGTAAGATTATTCTTCTGTCAGCAGTTCTTTTTTCAATTCTCCATTATAGACACTATGAAATAAGTTTGGAGATTATATTATTACTTCCTCTTGTATTTGCATTCTATTTCACCAGTGGACTTATCTTGGGTTACGCAAGAGTCAGATACGGATTTATATACTGTTGTATCCTTCATATTTTATATAATTCTCTTCTTTTATCTATCAAATATGTCTCATGAAAAATGCTTTAGAATTGATCGAAAACTGGAATCTTCAACTAATCAAAACAATAAATAAACTTTTCTACCTAAATGACAGCTTAAAAATAAAATATATCAATCAAAATTATTAACTTCAAATAGAATCTATTTAATTTATTTCACTTGCGTCCTAAACGTT
>NZ_ASZT02000317.1:0-1045 GCF_001006065.1 Sphingobacterium sp. IITKGP-BTPF85 | reverse complement strand
ACATTGAAGATTCAGAACTTGAACTTGAGATATTAAAAAGGCCACTAGGCAATCTTTCCAAGAGCGATCAATAATATATAAGTTCATAAATAGTAATCAACGAATATATCCGATTGAAAAGATGTGTAAGGTTATGGGAGTTGGTTCCAGAAGCTACTATGCTTGGAAAATTGGCTCTAAACAGCCTAATGATTCTAAAGTTGAGATTCTTGAAAATAGGATAATAATCATTTACTTTAAGAACAAACAGCGGTATGGAAGTCCTAGAATAGCTGCTGAGTTACTGGATGATGGAGTTAAGATTTCTAGAATTACAGTTGCTAAGTATATGAGAAATATGGGCCTGCGCAGTAAAATAGGTAAAAAGTTTAAGGTTACAACAGATTCAAAACATTCGCATAAAATAATGGACAACGTATTAAATCGCGAATTCACAGCTTCGGAACCATCAAAGTTTTGGGTATCGGACATCACTTACATCCACACCAAAGAAGGGTTTCTTTATCTAACCACTATTCTTGATTTGTATGACCGTAAATGTATCGGATGGAGCATCAGTGATACAATGAGTACTCAAGAGACTTCCCTGGCAGCTTGGAAAATGGCGATCAAGAATCGAAAATTGTCTGCTGGTCTGATTTTTCATTCGGATAGAGGGACACAATATGCATGCGAAAAATTCAGCAAGATATTAGATTCTTATAAAATCATAACCCGAAGTATGAGTAGAAAAGGTAATTGTTGGGACAATGCAGTTGCAGAAAGCTTTTTTAAAACATTGAAATCGGAACAAATATATGGCAACAAATTGGTGTCCAAGGAACAAATGAAGACTGACTTATTCGAATATATTGAAATTTGGTACAATAGAGAGCGTCGCCATTCTAAACTAGGAAATCTTACTATCGAGCAATTTAACAGCAGAAAACAAAATCTTAAAAAAACTGCTTAACTCATACTGCTGATTTTATTTGCAAGTCCACTATTTAATTTAATGATTTCTCTAATTAAGATACCTCAAAATAAGAATTTTAAATTTTTAATT
>NZ_ASZT02000316.1:0-1048 GCF_001006065.1 Sphingobacterium sp. IITKGP-BTPF85 | reverse complement strand
AAGCCTCAGATAGGTAGAACAGACTCTAAGAAAAAGCTTGAATTATATAATTCAAGCCTTTTCTTATAACATATTCTCATTTGGATCTTTCTGATCCGTTCGGTTCGCATATCGCGTATAACCATGTTTTTCAGGATTCTCGATAATCTCTTTCATCGAAATCAACTTATAGACATAAGAACCAGTTTCATTATTCAACTTTAAATTGTAATAACTATCCTCTTTCTGACGTCTAATAGAACCCTTTAAACTTCCTCCACCTACATTATAAGCAGCAGCTACAAGAGTCCAGTTTCCAAACTGCTTATAAAGTGATTTAATGTACTTAGCGGCGGCATGAGTAGACTTCGTCAAATCTCGTCTCTCATCAACATTTCCATTCACTTTCAATCCATAAAGTCTAGCAGTTGCAGGCATAAACTGCCAGTAGCCACCAGCCCCTTTAGAAGAAACGACTCCTCGATCCAATCCACTTTCTACCAATGGAACGTACTTAAAGTCTTCAGGAATACCGTAGGATGCTAAAATCTTCTCAATCTGCGGCAGATAGGCCTCTGCTTTTTTATGTAGACTGTAAGAGCCTCTCTTTTTGAAAGAGAAGTTTTTAAAATATCGCAACAACTTGCTTTCAACATGTGGCCGATTTATCGGCAACGTATCATTGGCAAATGTCAACGAACTCAAATAATGATCATTATTATTATCATTATTTTCATTTTTCTCCTTTTCATCTTCCCCATTAGAAAGATTACTTGGCGCTTTCACAGTAATGATCTTATCATCACCTGCAGCAATTGTGTTTGGGTTTGAGTACAATTTTGACAACACTAACGCCGACAAAATCAGACTACAACATAATACTTTTTTTCTAAACATTCACTCCCTTAATGCTACCCTATCCACGATAAAATCGATCAAAAAATAGCTTGGTACAAATTCAAGGCTACAAAGATAAAGACTATTTACTTAAAAAACAAACACTTAACCTTTTCAAGGTTTAAACATGTTTCAAGCTTGATTTTTTGTAACTTTTCATCCCTCCAAAAAA
>NZ_ASZT02000315.1:0-1061 GCF_001006065.1 Sphingobacterium sp. IITKGP-BTPF85 | reverse complement strand
GAGTTAGAGCATAAACGGAGGCAGGAAATAGAGAATAAGTAATCGATAGTATGGCGGCTATCATGAAAGATCGGGTACTTTTATCACAAAAATTAATGGCTGGTATACTGGAGCATAGTGACCCCTCAAACTCGAATTAATTTTAGGGAGGTATATTGCGTTTAATGCCCATATTCAACTGCCATACTGGCTCATGTTGACCCCCTAAATACATTTATTAGTTCATTGTGCTGGAGCATGCTGACCCCTTTGCGAGTAGTTTTTGTTACTTAGTGATCAAACAATTTTGGATCACTGATGGCTGGAAAACCAAAACAAATGAGTCAGATAAAGCAATTAATTAGATTGTATCAGAGCGGCAGTGGAATAAAAACGATTGCCCGCATTCTTGGAATGAGTAAGAATACAGTTCGGTCTTACCTAAAAAAGATGGCCGATGGCGGGTTCAATACCGGAGAACTGCTTAAGCAAGAGGATCCTTTATTAGAAAAATCTTTTCATTCAGGTAATCCTGCATATAAGGCAGATAAGTTTGAATACCTGAAGAGCCGTCTTGATTATTACGAAAAAGAACTTAAGCGTACTGGGGTCACCAAACAGCTGCTCTGGCAAGAGTATATTGAGAGCGACCCCACCGGTTATAGCTACCCGCAGTTCACCTATCATTAAGACAGCAGCTTATCTCCCGTAAAGGGAGCATGGTCATGGATCATATTGCAGGAGACAAGCTGTATATTGATTTTTCAGGAAAGAAGCTACATTATATCGACCGTTCCACAGGTGAATTGATTGCCTGTGAAGTATTTGTTGCCTGTCTTCCTTTCTCAGATTACGCGTTTGCTATCGCCGTGCGCTCTCAACAAACGCCCGACTTCTTTACGCGCTGAGCTGTTGCCTGGAGGCTATCGGAGGTGTACCAAAAGCCATTGTTCCCGATAATCTAAAAGCAGCAGTGATCAAAGCAGAATAAATATGAACCGGTCCTGAATTCAATCCATGGAACGGATTGCAACCATTATGGTACAGTTGTAGTCCCGGCTCGCTCAGCTCGTCCTAAGGAT
>NZ_ASZT02000314.1:0-1083 GCF_001006065.1 Sphingobacterium sp. IITKGP-BTPF85 | reverse complement strand
GGACTTGGAATGGGTATTATAGAATCGGATCAGTCGCACGATGAAGAAGTAGGAGCGAAAATAATGCGCAAGCACGTTCTTCAAATGGCCTTTTGGATGGTGCAGAAGATGATGCCGGTACTATAAAACCTCCAGATCGCATCGTAAAATATGATCTGGGAACTGGAAAGGAGATAAGGGATGAAACTGAATGATATCCGGATTTCGGCTATTGGGGGGACTATCTGCTCGATATGGGCAAGTCTTTCCTTTGGCGATCTTTTTCAGACAGCACTCCTTGCTGCGGTGGGTACATTTGTGAGTTTTGTTACAAGTAGACTATTGGGGAAGGTGAGTAAGTTGATCGCTTTTTTAAAGACAAAGATTTAAGAAAAACACCATCTGCAAATCCATGTAGATGGTGTTTTGATCCTATATCATTAAGGGGACTCCAAGATGTCATATCTACTTGCCGGCATTTTGAGATCCCCTAATGATTTTGCAGTTTAATGCGCTTCTTTAAAAGTATATACCTCAGTAAATTTTGCTCTTCGACCTGTTGACTGCACGAGGTAGTACATTAGGCTGCCAAACCTCAGATTGATTTTTTGTATATTTACATTGTGGATTGATCATCATGTTTAGACATCGAGATAGGGGACGAAATTTTGTACACAATGTTCAGCTGGCAGCATTATTGTCGGTAGTTTCTGGCGTAGTGAATATTGTAGGAGTTCTTTCTTTTAAGACATTGACGACAAATGTAACAGGGCACTTTGCCTTTTTTTCTGAAGAGATTTTTCAGAATAACTATGGGTTAGCTTTCTTGAGCATACTCTATGTAATTTCGTTTTTCTTTGGTGCTTTCATGGCAAACACAACTTTGGAAATGACTTCAAGAGGTGTTGCTCATTTTTCTTACACACTGCCGCTTTCGATTGAAATTTTTCTTCTTGTACTTGTTGCTTTTTCGATATTTGATTATTCTGTTTGGTTATCTTGTATCTTATTGGTTGCGATGGGGGTGCAGAATGCGCTTGTCACAAAGATATCAGGAGCTGTGGTACGTACGACTCATCTGACAGGACTGTTTACTGATCTGGG
>NZ_ASZT02000313.1:0-1163 GCF_001006065.1 Sphingobacterium sp. IITKGP-BTPF85 | reverse complement strand
ATTGAATTACATCAATAAGTGAGTCCGGTTCTTGATTGCTTTAACCCAAATAATGCAATAATGAAGACCATTATATAACCAATTGACGACGACGTAAAATTGCATTTTCTTGATTTAATATTTTTTTAACTGGTTTCCTTACGGCGCGAGCATGTCCAAATAGTTCGGTTTTAAGGGAACAATTTAAACTTTAAAAAAAATGCAAAAAACTTGCTACAGGGAGAGCTATGCGCTGTCCCCAGGGAAAGAACTGTCTTCGTTTTTGAGCGAAAAACGTGTCTCTTTTACTAAAAAACCAATTATGGTCACAGATTTACCCGAATGTTTATTTAAAAGGTTCGATCCAAAATTTAGATATGTAACGACGCTGTCAGCATTGAGATATGTGAAAGGTGAACGGCCATCACAGCGTTATTATTCGCTGTTGATACACCTTTCAGAACCTTCGGATTCCTTTAGTCTGGTCGTGCGCAATGAAGCTATCGATGTCCTGCGAATCTCGCTGATCAATATGAAGATCTATGAGATTTACCTTTTCGCCTTAGCGCTACCAGCCGACTTTCCTGTCAGCCAGATAATGGTGCTAGGAGAGGACCGTGAACGGTTTATTCCCAATGAAGAAAAAGAAAATACTCCCGGATACTGCTATGAATTAACGGTGCCTGCGAAGACAGAACGGGAGGAATACCAACAACGGATACTGAACGATCTGAATAAACACTTTAAGCTTGATGTAAGAATCGAGAAGCTGACCGTCGTAAAAGATAGCCGAAAGGTCGTTAAAATGACTGGTGAATCGACCGAACTGATCTGGGCTGAACAACTGACGATGGTTATGAAAGCTAAAGCTGCAGTAGAAAAGAATCAAGAATTCATATTACAAAAGAATTAAATAAAGTTTCACTACCTGTGGACGCCGATTCTGCCGAGGAATAGATTGACAACCTGGTCAACCCTCGGTAAGAAACGGTGATAGGGGAAACTTTGTCCAAAAATTAACAATAATGAACACATATATATTCTACATAAACAAGCTCTGGAGTTATCTCCGGAAGCTTCTTAAGCCACAAGGAGCAGACATACTGCTGATAAGTAAGGTGCTCCTAGTGTGCTTATTCATGACTTTTCATATGTTAAGTAATGCTCAGACGCCCCGCAAGGAC
>NZ_ASZT02000312.1:0-1176 GCF_001006065.1 Sphingobacterium sp. IITKGP-BTPF85 | reverse complement strand
CACTCAAATGTAGCAACTCCAGTCTCTTTAATAGAGTAAAAGTTATTTTTGATGGATTTAATACACTAAAAAGAAAATTTGAGTACGACTACTATGATAAATGGCAATGATTATGATTTTTCAAAAATTAAGAGAAAAGCTAAAATTAATTCAGAAACTTTAGATGATTTTAAAGGTAGATTGGATATTCCAACTATAAAATTTGACTAGATTCAATTATCAACACTAATTATTAATATTTTATGAGTCATATTTTAAATGAAACTGAAAAAGAGGAATTTACAATTAAGGAGAAAGATGCAAGCAATTTGATATTAAAATTGGTATTCCCTATCAGTTTTATTTTATTTATATGCTATTACATCCTATGGAAGCATCAATTTGAAATTAAAAATATGCAAGGGTATGTATATGGCATGAGTGCTGGCGATCTAAGCTTATACTGTTTGTATATTGTCTTGTCTATATTAATTGGAATTGTATTACATGAGTTACTTCATGGACTGACCTGGGTTTTATGTTCAAATATTGGTGGATTTAAATCTATAAAATTTGGAATTATAAAAGAGACATTAACGCCTTATTGCCATTGTAAGGTTCCTTTAAAAAGAAATCCTTATATTTTTGGTATAATTATGCCAGCAATTGTTCTAGGAATAGTTCCCATTTTGATAGGATTGTCTTTGGGTAATTTATTGATTTATTTTTTTGGATATCTTTTTATATTAGTTGCAATGGGGGATTTTATGATTACCTTTTACTTACTTAAATATGTTAGCAGATCATCTTACCTGCAGGATCATCCTAGTAAAATTGGTTTTTTTATCTTCAAGGATAGTTAGATTATGATATACTTAAAAGTGGATTTTAACTATACTTTTTCTGGGTATTTCAACTATGGAGTTGCTAACTTAGTCGGCAGATGAAGTTAAGAACAATAAATATCTTAATTTTGAAATAATGACAAAAGTCCGTAAAAAATCGACCGCACATTTAAAGAACGTGCTGTTGAGTTAAGTAAAAGCAGGAAAAACATTTCTGAGCTTGCCCGTGAATTAGGTGTATCAGCCGCCCAATTATATAAATGGCGTAAAGAATCTGAAGAATTTGGAACAGGGAGTTTTCCCGGGAATGGCAATGTGAAACAGACTCCCGAACAGGAACGTATAAGTATTT
>NZ_ASZT02000311.1:0-1182 GCF_001006065.1 Sphingobacterium sp. IITKGP-BTPF85 | reverse complement strand
AAGTAGATCCAGCTAAAGACGACGTTAAATATAATGGTGAGCGTTTGAAACGTGAAAAAATGGTTTATGTCCTATTAAATAAACCTAAAGATTACATTACTACTACCGAAGATCCTCAGGAGCGTCACACAGTAATGGAATTAGTTTCAAAAGCTACTAAAGAACGTATCTATCCAGTAGGTCGTTTAGATAGAAATACAACTGGTTTATTATTAATGACAAACGATGGTAATTTAGCTGAAAAACTTTCGCACCCTCGAAATAACATCAGTAAAATCTACAACGTAGAATTGAATAAAAGCTTAACACAAGGTGATTTTAATAAAATTGTTTTCGGTCTTGAACTGGAAGATGGTTTTGTAAAACCTGATGATTTAAGCTACGTAACTGGCGGAAGTAAAAGAGAAGTTGGTGTTCAGATCCATAGTGGTAAAAATCGCATCGTAAGACGTATTTTTGAATCGTTAGGATATGAAGTAGTAAAACTAGACCGTGTTGTATATGCTAACTTGACTAAAAAGGATTTACCAAGAGGTCGTTGGAGATACATTGAAGAGCGCGAGCTAGTTCAATTGAAACATTTAATTTAATATTTACTCCTTTATATAGAAAGCAGCTTCACAGCTGCTTTTTTTATTT
Source organism: Sphingobacterium sp. IITKGP-BTPF85 (assembly GCF_001006065.1). Classification (NCBI taxonomy): domain Bacteria; kingdom Pseudomonadati; phylum Bacteroidota; class Sphingobacteriia; order Sphingobacteriales; family Sphingobacteriaceae; genus Sphingobacterium; species Sphingobacterium sp. IITKGP-BTPF85. The sequence continues at coordinate 543 of NZ_ASZT02000311.1, read as the reverse complement.
GACTCAATTTTTAAATTAGATTATATTGCATAATTTAGCAAAAATAAAATATAACATGACTGATCCAAAAACATTAACATCCGTAGCCGAATTTCATAAAGTTTTCCAGCATCCGATATTAGAAAAACCAACAATCCCAAGTGAAAAACGCAGTGCACTACGTGTATCTCTTATTGCTGAAGAATTAAAAGAGTTGGAAGAAGCTATCCAAAACAATGATCTTGTAGAAGTAGCAGATGCATTATGTGATATACAGTATGTGTTAGCAGGTGCTGTACTTGAATTTGGTTTAAAAGACAAATTTAATGAGCTATTCGAAGAAGTGCAACGTTCCAACATGAGTAAAGCCTGTCAATCCATTGAAGAGGCTGAAGCAACAATAGCACATTACAAAACTTCAAAAGATGTCGATAGTTACTATAAAGAAGTAGATGGTCTATTCTTAGTATTCAGAACAGAAGATAACAAAACATTAAAATCGATCAATTATTCTCCGGCCGATTTAAAATCAATCATAGAAAAATAAAAAAAGGTTGCTATAAT
>NZ_ASZT02000310.1:0-1202 GCF_001006065.1 Sphingobacterium sp. IITKGP-BTPF85 | reverse complement strand
ACCCTTCTTTTTTCAGTGCCTATCCTTTCGGATCAGCCGTTCCTCCCTTGCGGAGTGGTGCAAAGATAGGGACTTTTTATAATCACTTCCTAATCTTTTTTCGCTTATTTCTCCATAATAAGGTTAACTAACTGTAACATTGGATAATTCATTTGTAGGCGTAGCTACATTGAAGACTTCAAAATCATAATAATTACGAATCTGAAGTCTTCAATGTACTTAAGCAGTATAAAAGATTCTAGCGTAGTATCTATCTTTTTATTCCTATAAGGATGATACTTTACAACAATTACTCATTCCGATTCTTAAAAGAATCGGATTTTCTTAATAAATAAACATCATAAACTTGCATTTAGAAAATAAATTCCTGCAAAAAATCAAAATACTTTTTTTGAAAAGAAGTGATAAGGATACATTTTCTTCCCATATTCCACAGCATATATCCATATTATACGGGTATTATATCATGTCAATGCTTTCTTAATGCATCAACAAGTCTAAAATAACTGGTTAAAAATACAATTCGCCCCCCCATCATCAGCGCATTTTTGTACCTATTGCAACAACAATTCCTTATCTATTTTTATGTAGATTTCAATTATTTTCTTGTTATTCACTGTACAAAATTCTAGGATTATGTTATAATAGCAACAAAAAATGAGTTCAATACACTTTATCTCAATATCTAATAGGCAGCAACGAACAGCTTTTTAGATTAAAAAATAATTCATTTATACTTAGAAAAGTGAATTACATCCTAATTATACTAAATAATATGATGAATTTACAAGCACATGTCTCTATACGAATGATTAAAGGAGCTGGTAAAATCGTGGTTACAATTTAAATTAGAAAACTTAAATCCTTCTTTCAATAGGCAGTTAATCACTTATTTATAAACAGAGTAGTCTTCTATGATTCTGAAACTAATTCAGTTTGTCAAGCAAGGGTGGTATTGTATCTTTTCACCAAATTCTCTAAGCAACTATCCGAAAAAAGAAAATAGTTCAATAACAAGAAGTTCTTTGGCGGGAAAAGTGTTCTTTACTAAGTAAAGAAGAATAAGTAAAAGCTGCCATTATGCTTGTCCGATAGGAAGAGGATGTAGAAGCTGAATAGGTTAAATGATGAGCATGAAGGGCCTGCAGAAGCTACCGGAAGAACAGGAATAGCCCTGTTCTCAGCATAAAAAGGTATAAACA
>NZ_ASZT02000309.1:0-1215 GCF_001006065.1 Sphingobacterium sp. IITKGP-BTPF85 | reverse complement strand
AAAAGTACACAGTCCAATTGATACCGTTTTGCTTTATGTAAGCCGCAGTGGGAAGTAGCCGATGTGCTGAGAAAAGTCGATTTGTCCAACCAAAACTTTACCGTTCATCAAGAAAAAACGTTAAGAGCATTGACTTTGTGCCGAACTGCTGCTTTGGGCGGACATGTAGATGCTTGTGATGCTTGTGGCAACATTAGTATTAGTTACAACAGTTGTCGCAATAGGCATTGCCCGAAATGTCAAGGTCATAAACGTGAAGAATGGATTCAGGCACGTGAGCAGGATTTGTTGCCTTGTTCGTACTATCATTTGGTTTTTACCCTTCCAGATTCGCTTAATGGATTAGCGATTGCACATCCAAAAATCGTTTATAAAATCTTGTTTGATTCTGTTTGGTCGACATTAAATCAATTCGGAAAAACGGAAGGTTTGCAACTAGGAATGATTGCGATTTTACATACCTGGGGACAAAATTTAAGTTTACATCCACATTTACACTGCATTATTCCTGGTGGTGGAATTGATGCCAACGGTAAATGGAAACGCAAGATAAAAACCGATAAATACTTATTTGCAGTAAAAGCGTTAAGCAAGGTTTTTCGAGCAAAATTTGTTGCCTTGTTACGTAAAGAAAAGCTTGCCGATGCTCATGTTTTGCAAAGTTTATTTGATAAAAATTGGGTGGTTTATGCCAAACGCCCATTTGGAGGTCCCAAACAAGTAATCGAATATTTAGGAAGATACACCCATAAAGTTGCCATCAGCAATCATCGGATTAAAAATGTAACAAATCAAGAAGTTACCATTGCTTATAAAGATTATAAAGACGCAAGTAAAACTAAGCAACTCACCTTAAAAAACGAAGAGTTACAAGGCGTTTTAGTCTTCATATTTTACCCAAACGTTTTGTAAGAATCAGGCATTACGGTATTTTAAGTAGCAGTTGGAAACGTGGCAAACTGCAACAATTACAACAAGATTTAAATATCATTCGACCTGAAATCGAAACCAAAACGCAACTTAAAAAATGTTATTGTTGTAAAGTTGGAAATCTGGTTACGTTACATGTCTTTGGGCAACGAGGTCCGCCAAAAGCATATCTTATCGAGAATACACTTGCCTATGTGAATTAGTTTTACGGGTAAGGGAACTTGTATTTAATTGCGTCGGTAAATCGAAAAATAACAATAAGACAGCACAAGTTCAACCATAAAA
>NZ_ASZT02000308.1:0-1268 GCF_001006065.1 Sphingobacterium sp. IITKGP-BTPF85 | reverse complement strand
TTAATATTAAACAGGGCTTTTCTGCAAGAATATAAATGACCTGATGTTACTTTGTTTTCACAAGTTTCACGGTATTCGTATTTGCGGGTATTTCGTAACGGTTGTATTTATCCTTGTTAAACCCTTCAATTTCATAGCCACTTTCCGGATTGATATTAAGCAAAATATTTGGTACTATCGCGGATTGACTTGTATTAAAGTTTAACAATACAGTTTTATCTTTTTGATTGTAGGTGAAGGTTTCAATTTCTCCGGCATCGGATGTTAACCATAAATTTTCTTTGGCTAGAAAAACACGACCTTTGGAAGCTGTTTTTATTGCTACTTCGATGTTATTTTTATCGGCTTTCAGATTACCACTAAATGCCAGCCAGCCAAATTCTGGATGTTCTATGATGTAGGTGCCTGAATTACGGCATAGCCATAAAACCAGTACCGTAATCGCCCGATATACCATCGTTAGCTAAGGTAGAGGGGTAAGAATGGAATGCTGCAGGACCAAAACCATCTGCAGTTACATTGCTAATGCCCCCATCATACCTGCATGGCCTACACGAAGCAGGTAGAAATCATCAGGGTGATCTCGGTATTCTGTTAATACAGGGATAGCATTTAAAGCGGAACCATAATGATGAAGTTGACGCTCGATCCGGGATAGTTTTCCCCCATATACAAAATCCCAATAACGACGGGCACTACCATTGTATCCCCAATGTGGTACTGTAGGCATATACGCGAGAATGGCATTTAAGGTAACTTGAGTTTTATCGTCAAAACCAAAGTATCGAGACCATAAATATACTTCTTCTTGTCCTGTAGAGTCCCAAGGCATCTCACTTCCAAATGGATAATCAAGGGTTTTCCAATGTTCGGCTCTTTTACGCATCACAGCTTCCAATTTATTGGCCGCATCTGTTAATCCCTCGCGACGTAAATCATGGAGGATAAGCAGAAATATACTGCCTTCCATCTGGCCGAACTGCGCATAATAAGGTGCTTTTTCAATCATCGCCATGCTGGTTTGAAAAGCTCGATCTAGATAGATATCCCAGCTCTCTTCCTGTACGAAATTACGATAATCTCGGGCTAATCTGTACATGACCCAATGTGCAGCAGCAACATGGGGGTAATTGTAAGAACGCCCAATATTATCAGCTTCTTTTTTAGGCCATGCCGACCAAGTCTTCCAATTAATATCTGTTTGGTAAGTGCCTGCTGGCATTGAATCAGGTTCGTAATAAAATAAACTTTTGACGACACCATATTTT
>NZ_ASZT02000307.1:0-1271 GCF_001006065.1 Sphingobacterium sp. IITKGP-BTPF85 | reverse complement strand
TTTTTAACAGAAAACCAAACTTATAACGTTAAAATTTACGTTTCAATTCCTTTAAACAAACATTTCATTCTATACTAAAATCGCTGGATAATTTTTTCACTACCTACTGTGTAATAACAAAATATCCAGCGACTAAATATGAAAGATCGAATCTTCACAAGAGCAATTATGCCGAAAAAGACCAATCACAATACGTTACGATTATATAGACTGCAATGCTAATTTGACATGTTCATCAATCAAAATTAGTCTTTTGCTCCTTCGTATATTATTATTCTTTTCAGGTACACTCAGATTGGGATCAAAAGAATACACTTGATTTCCTTCAACTGTTGCAACATCTGCTTTCCAACCATCCCATTGATAGTCTTGATAAAATAAACCAAGGTCTCCATTTAATGACCAATTAATGAAGTCTGCGTAACCGCATTCCAAACTTTCCCAACGCAAGTATTTGGAGCAAAGTAATATATTTTACCTATCTCTTCCCCCAGCTCCCCAGCATTAATTGCAAAATATCCACCCAAAACATCATCAGCAATCAGTAAGAAGCCCCCTTTCTCTCCTTCATTGACATAGGTCTTACCTTTATTCCACTCCATCATACCTCTATTCAGCTTTGTGGAACCCGAACCTAAGATACGTAACCATCCATTTTCAATTAGAATACCCCCTGTTTCAAAAACAATAGCCCCCATCGGCGATTTAGTTGAAATCTGCAAGCGTAACAACTCCTCATCAGCTCGCTTAGAAACTCTTGGCAAAGTTTCAAAGGTATTCTTTGAATTTTCCATCCACTTTTGTACAAGTGCCCAACCAAATCCATCCTTATTTATTAAATCTTTTAATGTTTTCATCATCTAATCTTTTAAAAAAAACATACGGTGATGATAAATACATTATAATCTCCAATATTTTTCACTTATTATATTCTCAACTATTACTGATATGATAACCCCACTTTACCTTCATTGAATATAATTCAAATGGTACTATAATAAAACAGGGTAAAAAAGTAATAGTGCGCATTTTTCTCCATCAATAACGTATAAGATGCTTTATGCTAAGCATAATATTCAATCTGTTTTCAAAATAGCAAGCAATACCTTATCCCAAAATCAAACAAAGAAAACGCTACTGCAAAGAAATAAAAAAGAAACGAATAACCCGTAAAAATTAAGGTTAAATCAAAATAGGATACAATTCGAAAAAAATATTAAAAAAAATTTGTCTTAGTGTACAAATAACACTATATTTGTGTCATCATAATT
>NZ_ASZT02000306.1:0-1287 GCF_001006065.1 Sphingobacterium sp. IITKGP-BTPF85 | reverse complement strand
AAAACACTTCAAAAAAGGTAAGTTAACTGATCAACAATTAGGTGAGCAAGTTACGAAGTATTTTGAAGCAGAGACTGCAAAATTAAAAGGCGCTGAAGCTGGAAAAGTTGAAGCTTTCTTGAAAAACAACAAATTAGCACCTAAGAAAACTGCTTCTGGTTTACAATATGTTGTTACTAAGGCTGGATCAGGTAAAAATGCGGCTGTTGGTGACACTGTAGTTGTTAACTACATCGGTAGATTGACAAACGATAAAGTATTTGATACTAACCAAGCTGATCTAGCTAAAAAACATAACAAATTTAATCCACAAAGACCTTACGAGCCTTTACGTTTACATTTAGGTGTTGATGGCGTTATTACAGGTTGGACTGAAGCTTTCCAATTATTGAACAAAGGTTCAAAAGCTACTTTGGTTATTCCTTCGGTTTTAGCTTATGGCGAACGTCCTGCTGGAGAAATTCCTCCATATTCACCTTTAATTTTCGATGTGGAAGTTCTTGACATTATCCCTGGAAAAGCACCTGCTGCAGCTCCAACGACAATTCCTGCAACAACGACACCGGCTACGCCTGTAAAGAAATAAGTACAGAAATTATCAAAATGAAAAGCACTTATCGGATCACCGATAAGTGCTTTTTTGGGGCGGACCTAAATTTAAAATTTATATTATATTTTCACAAGAATCACCTTTCCTTTATATCCAAATTAGGGTTAATAAAAATTCAAATCGCATGATTTTCTTTAAAAATTTTTAATGTTTTCTTTTGCCTTCCATGATAATTTAAAATCCATGTTTAAGCAGTATCATAGCTATTTTTCATATCCATGTTTACATTTTTTACGTAATTACTGCCAGAACTGAACAAATTAAATTATCTTTGATCTGAGATGTTTCCTTCCATAGAATAGGAAGACTATTTAAAAGGAACAGAATCTCAATACGACTAAAGTCGTATGACCAGATTATAAGAATTAATAAAAAAAATAAGAAAGCAATTAAACTTAAATGAAAAAATCAATTTTACTATTCGCGGCATCAGGGCTTTTATTAACTGCTTGCCAAAACTTTAAAAAGGCTGAGGGTGGCCTAGAATACAAAATCGTGAAGGATGCTGGTGCAGAAAAGGCAGTTGCAGGTGATTTATTGTCGGTAGATATTATTCAAAAATCTGATAGAGATTCTGTCATGTCGAGTACTTACGATGCAGGAGTTCCACAAATCCTACAATTATATCCGGATAGTATCATCAAACAAAACCCAGGAGATCCAACTGGTTTATTCAA
>NZ_ASZT02000305.1:0-1340 GCF_001006065.1 Sphingobacterium sp. IITKGP-BTPF85 | reverse complement strand
TTCAATAACGAAAACGAGAGCTTTCAGCAGGAAACTAAGCTGATGGAAAACGAATATTCCGTAAACCTGCCCACCAAATTTTACTACAAAGGCAAATGGAATAACGGTTGGATAAACATTGTCAATCCTTTCAGGGCATCCATCGTGTTGGGTACTCCGGGTTCCGGTAAATCGTATGCTATCGTAAACAACTATATCAAGCAGCAGATTGAGAAAGGCTTTAGTATGTACATCTACGATTTCAAGTTTGACGACCTTTCCACTATTGCCTACAATCACTTAATGAAGCATCGGGATAAGTACAAAATTCAGCCAAAATTTTACGTGATAAATTTCGACGACCCACGCAAGAGCCACCGTTGCAATCCACTCAACCCAGACTTTATGACGGATATTTCAGATGCTTACGAAGCGGCATATACCATAATGCTGAACCTCAATAGGTCGTGGATACAGAAGCAAGGGGATTTTTTCGTGGAAAGTCCAATTATATTGCTTGCAGCTATTATTTGGTATCTGAAAATCTATGAGGATGGCAAATATTGCACGTTCCCACACGCCATTGAATTGCTTAATAAAAAGTATTCGGACGTGTTCACGATTTTAACCTCATACCCTGATTTGGAAAATTATTTGTCGCCGTTTATGGATGCGTGGCAAGGTGGCGCACAAGACCAGTTACAAGGTCAAATCGCATCGGCAAAAATTCCGTTATCAAGAATGATTAGCCCGCAACTTTATTGGGTAATGACAGGCGACGATTTCACGCTCGACATCAATAACCCGAAAGAGCCAAAGATTTTATGCGTAGGCAACAATCCCGACCGTCAAAATATTTATTCTGCCGCTTTGGGTTTGTACAATTCAAGAATTGTCAAGCTGATTAATAAAAAGGGACAGCTAAAGAGTTCTGTTATCATAGATGAGCTGCCCACAATTTATTTTAGGGGACTGGACAATCTTATCGCAACAGCGAGAAGCAACAAAGTTGCAGTTTGCTTAGGCTTTCAGGACTTTTCGCAATTAACAAGGGATTACGGCGACAAGGAGAGTAAAGTAATACAAAATACCGTAGGTAACGTTTTCTCCGGTCAGGTAGTTGGCGAAACTGCTAAAAGTCTTTCAGAGCGTTTCGGTAAAGTATTACAAAAACGCCAAAGTATGACAATTAACCGCAACGATAAATCTACCTCTATTTCCACACAGTTAGACAGCCTTATTCCGGCTTCCAAAATTTCAACGCTTACACAGGGTATGTTTGTCGGTTCTGTATCAGATAACTTTGATGAACGTATCGAGCAGAAAATATTTCACGCTGAAATTGTAGTAGATAATGAAAA
>NZ_ASZT02000304.1:0-1350 GCF_001006065.1 Sphingobacterium sp. IITKGP-BTPF85 | reverse complement strand
TCTTGGCAGAATGGCTTTATATGTTATTTTTATGATCTATTTAATTTATTTCAGTTTTTCAATCTCTTCGATGGTAAGGCCTGTACCTTTTGCAATATCTGCAATAGGTAAGCCCATTTTCTTGAACTCTAAAGCAATGGCAATTGATTCTTCTCGTTTGCCTTTTTCAATTCCAGACTGAATTCCCTTTTCGATTCCAGCTTGGATTCCTTTTTCTCTTTCTTGTCGTTTGATTGTTTCTATTACACCCATTTCATATGTAAATGATTTGTTTTTTATTGGCCATCTGGAGTATCCATACAATTTAATTATAAAATAGTGGCTGTATGGAGAGTTCGATTGTGCTCCTGTCACTTGATAAATGTATTGATCAAAGTTACTATTTATTTCTTTATCTCGTATAAAAAGAAAACTCTTTAAAAAAACTAAAAAGCTCATTATACGATCTTTACTATACTTATTGGTCTCGATGAGCCTTCTTGCGATTGTACTACGCTGCTCTGCGAGCTCCTGCTCCGGAACCTTATCTTCATCTAAAGCTTTCTGGCATGCCAAGACAATATAAGCAAATATATTGTCCATATCGAGTAGCTCTGATTCGTCATGATCAAAAATTTGATAGCTCAGGTACTGAAAGCGTAACGACGTGCGAAAAACAGCAAAATGATATTCATCAGTACATGGCTGCGAACGTCCTCCAGTAAAAACAGCAATGGTCTCCACAGGAACACGGTAACGATCTAATAGCCTGTAAAAATACTGAAAGATACGATGTGAGAAATCGGAATCATGTCCGCCTTCGATTTCGGTATTCACTAAAATCCACTTCTCGCTTCCATCTTTTAAATAAACCTTGACCAGAAGGTCTGCCACACGCTTCCCTTTTTTACGCTCACGATAGGGAATGATCTCCAACAATTCTTTGTCCATAAATGTCAATCCACGCCCGAGATCAAAGGTAGCATCCGCATCTGGGTACATGAACCGTAAAAAATCAGGAAAATTGTCCTCAAAAATGGCTTTCAAAAGCTCATCATTCTTCTTGGCTGGCTTTAAACGTCTTGAATGTACACTCATAACGGTCTATCAATTGGTTAATAGAAATAAAGATACAAATAAAAACTAAATATATTAGCATTTTTATTTATTTTCTTGACCGTAGAAGTACGGGTGTATCGACAAAGGGGATCTTAAAAGATTGGCGTTTCTTTTCCCGAGATAGCATCAATGCTGAAAAAAGAAAAACCACATCTCATGACGTGGCTTTAACTAAACATATGGATTAAACTTCATCTACTTATACGAGTTGATCGATTGAGATATTTTCCAGTTACCGCCGTCATTCACTAA
>NZ_ASZT02000303.1:0-1354 GCF_001006065.1 Sphingobacterium sp. IITKGP-BTPF85 | reverse complement strand
CATGTCCAAATAGTTCGGTTTTAAGGGAACCAATTTAAACTTTAAAAAAATGCAAAAAACTTGCTACTGGGATAGCTATGCGCTGTCCCCAGAGAGAGAACTGTCTTCTTATCTGCGTAAAAAATGTGTTCCTATCATCAAAAAACGAACTATGATCACTCTTTTATCCGAACGATTCTTTAAAAATGTGTCGTTACCAATTTCCGAAAGCTCCGTGCAATCGGCGATGAAGTATGTCATGAAGGAAAGACCGGCACAGCGTTATTACTCGCTTATGATCCGCCTGCTAGAGCCTTCGGATTCTTTCAGTATGGTTGTGCGCAATGACAATACCGATGTACTGCGGATTTCATTGATCAATATGACCGTCTATGAGATTTATCTCTTTGCTTTGGGACTGCCGGCTAACTTTCCGACTAACCAAATACTGGTGTTAGGAGAGAATAAGGAGCAGTTCATACCAACAGAGAAAGGAGAGAGTGTCTCTTCATATTGTTATGAACTGGCGGTACCTGCACGGACAGAAAGGGAAGAGTATCGACAACGAATACTGAACGATCTCAACAAGCACTTTGGAATAGAAGTGACCTTAGAAAGATTGACCATCGTAAAAGATAGTCGCAAAGTATTGAGTATAGCAGGAGAGTCTGTAGAGTTGATCTGGGAGGAACAGCTTATGATGATCATTAAAGCCAAAAGAACGGTAAAAGAAAACCAAGAGTTAATCTTAGAAAAGTATTAGTAAAGTTTCACTACCTGTGATCTCCGGATGCTGCCGAGGGAAAAAGGCTTGATGATCTAGTCTCCCTTGGTAGTAAACGGAGCAGGGAAGCTTTATGTCCAAAAAATTAAAATAATGAACATAAACATACAATATATAGTCAAGTTCTGGGATTATCTCCGGAAACTATTTAAACCTGAAAGGGAAGGTGTGCTGTTGAGTAGAAAGCTGACGGAATTACCTGAATATTCTGTTGCTAAAAATGTGCTTAAAAATAATATTGCACATGCAACTAATGTTATTTTAATCAGTCAATATGCCTTCGATGAAGGTTCGACAAACGTTCGGGATAAACTTGGGACTAGTTCGGGACTGATTCGGAAATCCTTCGGCAGTTCTTCGACTGCTGTTCGGCAAGTTGTCGAAGGCCAGTCGAAGCGCAGTCGAACAGCACCCGAACAAGCCTCGAAGGAGTGTCGAACACATATCGAAGCGGAGTCGAACAACACTCGAACAGGTGTCAAACAAAAGATATCAGGCAGAGTAAATTCTGATTTTTTCCTAACCAACTTAACACCAACTTCTAAGTTTCTGCGACTGGGCTTCGACTCGGCATCGGGATTTCATCGGCTA
>NZ_ASZT02000302.1:0-1361 GCF_001006065.1 Sphingobacterium sp. IITKGP-BTPF85 | reverse complement strand
CAGTACTGTCCTAAATAAATTTTAGCGCATAAAGAATCTTACCTTATCTTCAAATAATGCAGATTTAGCTGTTATAAAAAAAAGTAACCCTACCTTTTCGATTAAAAGAGCGCAAACTGTCCCTTTTTATCAGGAGGTCTTCCTGAAATGAACGGATCATCGGCCCATTTCCATAGGTCAATTTTTACAAAAATATTTAATCTTATAAAGTTGACCAGATTCGATAGATTCCAATCGTATTTAGCCTTCTTTTGGATATACTTGAAGAGTAGTATTCCGATCAATGCGGTCCATATTTGTATATACACCGCATTTTGGGATGTGCCTACAAAACTGGTGACCTTTAGTCTTTGTTTTAGATGTTTGAAGAATGTTTCAATCTCCCACCGTTCCTTGTAAAGAGATGCTACTGTCTTGGGTTTCCAACTAAAATTGTTTGTTAAGAACTCATACACTACGTTTTTAGTGCTGTCCAAAACACGAACCTGGCGTATCTTCTTTCCTGCATACCCTACATTTGGTGATCCAACAAGCTCAATGATCTGATCTTCAATTATTCCACCTTCGATTAGAGCCTCACTCTTAATTGTTTTGATCACAGTGTATTTCATGTTGGATTTGCTTCTGGTGACAAAGAAACAGCCGGTGCTGTCCAAAATGTTCATCCAGGCATAATCTACATAGCCCCGATCTACCACAAGAACACACCCTTGAGGAAAAGAGATGGTTTTGGCTACTTTGGATTCATGTTGTTTACCATCTGTAATATGCACAAAACTAGGCATACAGCCATCATAATCCAATATCGTATGAAGTTTAACCGCTCCTTTTGCACTTCGGAACTTCGCCCAATCAAATGCACTCAGGCATAAAGGGATGATCGTGGCGTCCATCAACAAAATCTTACTCTTCAATCTTCGCAGCTCAGCTCGCCTGTGAGGATCCCTGTTCCATAGCAGATCTAAAAGACCATAATAAAGATCCCTGAAAAGACCATGGTCGCGATGAGAGTTCATATAGGATAGGTTTGATTTGCTGGGCGTTCTGGAAATACCCATATGGTTCATATTGCCGGTTGTACTGCGAAGTCCATTGGAAATGTCCCGGACTGAATCTGCCGAGGATAGGTGGCAAAACAACATACTCACAAAATGGGTCCAACTGTTAATCCCTTTATGATATTTGTCAGATTGGTATTTCTTAACCAATCTGTTGAAAATGTCTCGGTCTACAAGACCCAAAATTTGAGAAAATACGTTTATATTTACCATGCGGTGGGTGATTTTTAGCGAAATAAATATAGCAATCCCTGCTATATAAATTCACCGCCATTTTTTCAATTATTTAGGACGCTACTGATC
>NZ_ASZT02000301.1:0-1423 GCF_001006065.1 Sphingobacterium sp. IITKGP-BTPF85 | reverse complement strand
GGCTTATTTCCTAAGTATCCTTCGAGATGGTCGAGCGTGGTTTCTGTTAACTGATGCTGCCCCATGATACCGTAGAGCGGCTGCAGGCGTCCGCGATCCGTCTGTGTAATATTAGCAATGTAGGAAGCGTATTTTTCCATCTCTTCAAACTGCCCGATGTGACTCAGGGCAGTCAGTACATAGTAGCTATCCCGCAACCAGCAGTAGCGATAATCCCAGTTACGGCCACTTCCCGGATGTTCGGGAAGACTTGTCGTGCTGGCCGCAATCAAAGCGCCTGTATCCTCATACTGATGAAGTTTAAGAACCAGCGCAGAACGAATGACTTCTTTCTGGCAGAATGGGGCGATGGAAGCATTTTTTACCCAGCGGTGCCAATAACTTTTAGTTCTGCTTAAAAAATCTTCTGCGGTTCGTTCTATCGGAGCCTCAAATGGGCTTCCGAATGTCATCACCAAATAAACAGTACTGCTCAGTACATGCGGAATATCATCGAAAAAATGGCTTACAGGCATATTTGTTGCCAAGCGCATTCTGATGTCCTCCTGTTCAAATTGGATATGGTTGCTGCCGCGGTTTTTCGTGAATCCCTGTTTTCCGTATTGATACTTAGGTGTACAGCGAACACGGATCTTTGGTCGTCCCGAAATGGGTTCTACCTTACGGACCAACATCAGTGGTTTGTAATAGCGCTCGTACTGCTCAAAACGTGGGGCAAAATCGGTGATCCGATAACTGCCTTCTTCGGTTGTCAACGTCGTACATAAAATATTGGTGTTTTCAATGTACTGCTGATCGGTATTCGTGATTTCTGAAGTGGGCAGGATCGAAAATTCACCTCCATTCTCCTGGTCCAATAAACTACCGAACACAAATGAATCTTCAAAGGTCGGCCAACATAGCCAGGTAATATTTCCGGTGATATTGACATGGGCAATGTAGGAACAATTGCCGATGATGCCACTGTTATATTTATGCTTCGGTGTTTTGGTCATAAGTTTCAATTTTTTTAATTTCTGAATCTGTTCCGTTGATCTGCTGTTGTTTTACTCTATTGTAAGCAAAGTATTCGATCAGCTGAACGGCTTCTTGCTGTGTATCTACATAAAACTGCGCAGCGGACTTTTTATTGCCCACCTTAATGGTAATCGCATCCGCAGGGAGTTCTAAGAACATATCTTCGTCGGTCGCATCATCGCCGATCGCAAAGATGAAATCGGGATTATAGCTGTTGACGATTTCCATTGCTGCTTTACCTTTATTGAGCTCGCTGTTTTTGACTTCAATCACTTTATCGCCCATTAATAACTGCAAGCCATGCTGCTGTACTAAATAGCGTAAGCTCTCCACCAGTTCCAGCGCGCGAAGCTGTCCAAGTCCGGGCTGTGCTTTACGGTAATGCCAAGCTAAAGAATATGACTTT
>NZ_ASZT02000300.1:0-1444 GCF_001006065.1 Sphingobacterium sp. IITKGP-BTPF85 | reverse complement strand
GGTGTGTTTTTCTGTACGTCCTAATATAACCGCCGCTTCTTTGGGGTATATGCATAAAACGATCGTTTATTTTCATTGTTATCCTGGTTTTTAGTAGGATGATCTTTTGATAATCAGATCATCTGGATTGTTCGTGATTTGTTACTCCCGCAGACAAGCATATCCTATCAAACCACCTGTTAAGCAGGTATAAAGCATAAATCAAGCACGCATAAAGCTTATTTTGCTATGTACAGTATGCGCATAGGCTAAGTGCGTGTTAAGTGCGTTGTAAGTGCATGAAACATACTGTTTTTACACTGTATCTATGCTCTATCTACGCTTTATATACGCTTATGCCATGCTTTATCACTAGGTAACGTCCAAGTTTAAAGCATACTTTATTCCTTAAGCTTTGCAGATTAGGTTTGATTCCTCTCCAGAAAATGATGTTATTGGTTATTCATTTACTAAGATAAGTTTTTTCTATAAAAAATAGTTTTATTCTCATTTCGGTACATTTTCGTCAATTTATTACGCCAATTCAGTATCATTTTTCCGCATTTTTCTTCTTTTCCACGCTTTTGATCCCAGTGCTTTTGTACTGATGATCATCTTAGCAGTGTCAAAACAATAATGTCATGGCAAGAGTAGAAAGTTTAATCAAATTAAATGGAACGATCGGGGATCTTTCCTTTTACAAATCGAAAAGTGTGGGTTATCAGGCACGTATGAAAACCGGTGTATCGGGCGACCGTATTGCCAATGATCCAGCATTTGCACGTACCCGTGAGAACGGCAGTGAATTTGGCAGAGCCCAGCAGGAAGGTAAAAAGCTACGCGATCTGTTGCGCGATGTGCTGTTTGAAAATGCGGACAACAAATTTAGCTCCAGGCTGGCGAGCCGGATGTTAAAAGTTATCCAGATGGATCCGGTCAGTGTCCGCGGGGAGCGCGTTTTAGTACCGCAGAACATGGTATTGCTGAATGGTCTGGAATGTAATCAGCGGGCCAGTTTAAAAAACATCACCTTAAAACCGCTGACGGTATCCTTCGACAATTTTAGTGGTGAAGGTTTTTTAACATGCGAGCAATTGATTCCGAATCTGCATATCGCCAAGCTGAGCGGAGCAACGCATGTGCAGTACACGTTGGTACTGCAGGAGTTCTCTGGAGATGAAACAGATCAGCGTCCTGTGATCCAGCGGTCTGCTTATATCATGCTTGGTGAAATGCAGCCCATGGATCTGGATATTGCGGCGACTATTGTTCATGATCCTGATAAAAGTGTGATGGTACTGGTGGGAACAGGGTATTATCAGCTTGTGAACGGTGCTTATTATCCATTGGCAAATGGGCAGTACAATGCGCTGACCATTCATCAGGTCGTGATACCGTAATCGAGTGCTTTTGTGCCTCTTTCGCCGGCACATGGCGACAAACTTTGTCTTGACACAAAGTTTGA
>NZ_ASZT02000299.1:0-1449 GCF_001006065.1 Sphingobacterium sp. IITKGP-BTPF85 | reverse complement strand
TAGCCGATGAAATCCCGATGCGACCCGAAGCCCAGTCGCAGAAACTTAGAAGTTGGTGTTAAGTTGGTCAGGAAAAAATCAGAATTTACTAGTCTTCTCATTTTTCTAGTTTTTCTTTGCATATCTTCTGCTATTTCTTTGGTATTTCCTTGCTTGTTTATTACCGATTCATTGCCGTTTGTCTGGCATTTCATTGCCCATTCATTACCGTTTCTAGGCTTATTCTTTACTTCTTGCAGGCTTCTCCTTGCAGACTCCGTTACACCTTGCTTGCCTTTTCTGTGCTCTTTTATTACTGTTTGTTCGGTATATTGACAATCACCTATCAAAGATCTACCCATGGATTGCCGAGCCAGTCCATACTCAGGTACAAGGCAGTCCCTAAGGATAACCATACCTTCACCAGCATCGGATAAACGATCGGTTAAACTAACATTAGTTGCTTGTGCAATATTATTTTCAAACACATTTTTAGCAACAGAATATTCAGGTAATTCCGTCTGCTTTCTACTCAAAAGCACACCTTCCCTTTCAGGTTTAAATAGTTTCCGGAGATAATCCCAGAACTTGACTATATATTGTATGTTTATGTTCATTATTTTTAATTTTTTGCATAAAGCTTCCCTGCTCCTTTACTGCCGAGGGAGACTTGACCTTTAAGCCTTTTTCATTCGATAGCATCTGGAGTTCACAGGTAGTAAAACTTTACTAATACTTTTCTAAGATTAATTCTTGGTTTTCTTTTACCGCTCTTTTTGCTTTAATGATCATCATAAGCTGTTCCTCCCAGATCAGCTCTACAGACTCTCCTGCTATGCTCAATACCTTGCGACTATCTTTTACGATGGTCAATCTTTCTAAGGTCACTTCTATACCAAAGTGTTTGTTGAGATCGTTCAGTATCCGTTGTCGGTATTCTTCCCTTTCTGTTCGTGCAGGTACCGCCAGTTCATAGCAATATGAAGAGATACTCTCCCCTTTCTCTATGGGTATGAACCGCTCCTTATGTTCTCCCAATACCAATATTTGATTAGTCGAAAAGTTAGCCGGTAGTCCCAAAGCAAAGAGATAAATCTCAATGACAGTCATATTGATCAGTGAGATCCGCAGTACATCGGTATTGTCATTGCGCACAACCATACTGAAAGAATCAGAAGGCTCTAGCAGGCGGATCATAAGCGAATAATAACGGTGCGCCGGTCTTTCTTTCATGACATACTTCATCGCCGATTGCGCGGAGCTTTCGGAAACTGGTAACGAGCCATTTTTAAAAAATCGTTCGGGAAAAAGAGTGATCATAGTTCGTTTTTTAATAACTGGAATACGATTTTCACGCAGATAAGAAGACAGTTCTCTCTCTGGGGACAGCGCATGGCTATCCCAGTAGCAAGTATTTTGCATTTTTTTTAGTTTAAATTGGCTCCCTTAAAACCGAACAATTTGGACATG
>NZ_ASZT02000298.1:0-1496 GCF_001006065.1 Sphingobacterium sp. IITKGP-BTPF85 | reverse complement strand
AAAATAAGGCTAAAATTAGTTGCAAAAAAAGCGATTTTTTAATGTAACTAGTTGATTAATAATGAATTTAAATTAATTTTAAATTTTAGTTTTTTAGCTGATTTTTTTTGTCATCTTCGTCTTAAGAGAAAGTTATCAACATTTTTTTGGTCGCTTATTGGAAATCAACTTATTAAGAATTTTAGAATGGAAAAAACGAGTACAAGTGTTTGGAATAATTGTCTTGCAATCATCAAAGACAATATACCAGCGCAAAGTTTTAAAACCTGGTTTGAGCCTGTGAAAGCAGTACGTTTGGAGGGTGACGTTTTGACTATTCAAGTACCTAGTTTATTTTTTACGAATGGTTGGAGGAGCACTATGTTGGTATCCTTCGTAAGACTGTTAAAAAGTTTTTAGGTGAGCTTGGTAGGTTGGAATACAATATTGTGGTTGAGAAGTCATCAGCTTCAATTCCTTATACAACAAATATCCCTTCCAATGGCAATGGTGCAGAAGGTAAGAAACAATCTATACCTGTTCCTGTATCCTTAAATAAAGATATCAAGAATCCATTTGTAATACCAGGATTAAAGAAACTACAGGTTGATCCTCAATTAAATCAAAATTACACCTTTGATAATTTTATTGAAGGCGAGTGTAACCGTTTGGCGAGATCTGCGGGCTTTGCTGTGGCAAATAAACCTGGAGGTACCTCATTCAACCCATTGATGATTTATGGAGCTGTAGGACTAGGAAAGACTCACTTAGCACAAGCTATCGGTAATGAAATCAAAAGAAATCTACCAGATAAGTTGGTGATCTATGTTTCTTGTGAGAATTTTGCCAACAATTCGTAGATTCACTTAAAAATAATACCATTAATGATTTTGTGAATTTTTATCAGGCAATGGATGTGATCATCATGGATGATGTACATAACTTCGCTGGTAAAGAGAAAACACAAGATATATTTTTCCATATTTTCAATCATTTGCATCAGTCTGGAAAACAAGTAATCTTAACATCTGATAAAGCTCCTAAAGATTTAGCAGGATTAGAAGAACGTTTATTAAGCCGTTTCAAATGGGGTCTTTCTGCAGATATTCAAATTCCAGATTTGGAAACAAGAATGGCTATTTTGAAAAAGAAAATGTATTCTGATGGAATTGAATTACCAGAAAATGTTGTAGAATATGTTGCAAATCAAATTGACAACAGTGTTCGTGAACTAGAAGGAGCTATGGTTTCTTTATTAGCGCAGTCAACATTAAATAAAAAAGAGATTGATTTAAATCTAGCTAAATCAATGCTTAAGAACTTTGTTAAAAACACGCATAAGGAAATTTCAATGGAATTTATTCAAAAGCTCGTTTGTGAGTATTTTGAAGTTCCAGTAGAAATGGTTAAATCTAAAGTTCGTAAAAGAGAAATCGTACAAGCTAGACAGATTTCAATGTATCTGGCTAAGAACCATACAAAATCGTCATTGAAAACAATTGGTTCATTCTTCGGTG
>NZ_ASZT02000297.1:0-1509 GCF_001006065.1 Sphingobacterium sp. IITKGP-BTPF85 | reverse complement strand
TTCCACAATGCGTTTACCGGAAAACTTTCTGATTTCTGTGGGTTATTTATTTTTCCTATTTTTTGGTCAACGATCTTTCCCCGTCATAAATTATGGATCTTTATCTTTACCGGAATATTGTTTGTCTTTTGGAAAAGTGAACTTGCCTCAGGACTTATAGAACTACTAAATATCTTATTTAACATCCAACGAACGGTCGACCTAAGCGATCTTATTGCGTTGCCGATGCTGTTTGTAGGTTGGTTTCACATAAAAAACGATTCTATCGTGTTGATTGCTGATTCCTTAATAGCAAGATTAAGTACTTTGATTGTCGCAGGTATTACAATTTTCGCTTTCTGCGCAACCAGTCAGCAAAGGTATATCCAATCTTTTGATCAGCCACAATATGTTCTCTTAAAATCAGCTACAGTTCCCGATTTAAATTTATATGATGAATTTGAATTTTATCCTGAGGATTCTCTACTTGTCGTTAAGGTCAATCATTGGTATATTAATCGGCCCATTAGAAACGATGATTATAACAAGAATCATTCACTTGAAGATCTAGATAAAAATGTTGTAGCTAGGCTAGCAGATAGCACCACTATAATTCCTTACGGAAAAATAACTACTCTGATTATTAATACAGCGGAGGGTGAGGATTTTTTAAGATTTAATGGGGGTCGCCTCGATGGTAAATTTAGTAGAAAAGTAAATGATAAATTAATCATTGAAGGATTTTACAAAATGGGGGTAGAAGACTCAACTTGGACTTTTACTTCCGGCGATAGCGATAACGTCGTCGTACAAACATTTGTAAATGGAGAACGGACAAGTGTCAAGCAGTTTGATCATGGTAAATTGGTTGCTAAGACTCATATTAATACCAGAGCAGATACTATCCGAAATACATATGTTCAGATCAGTATTATGATTTTGATTATCATTTTCATGATCCGATTTTTAATCAAGAATTACCGTAATACATTTCCTCAAGACTTAAACTAAAATTAGTTTGGAAATGGTTAATATGTCTTATATCGCCAATATTTGTCTGGCTATCCTACATTGGAATAAGGATTTTGCTCATGGATTTCAATGAAGATATTTTTGTGATATTAGCATCATTTTTATTTATTTCTGTAGTTGTGTGCCCGCTTATGTTTGTTGTTGTATTTTGGATCAAATTACGAAAGGAAATGGATATCCTGTTATACTGCCTAATATTTGGGCTTTTATGTAGCATATGGACTTCATGTGGTACACTAATAGCTTTGTATAATTAGTTTTTGTCAAAATTTGACGATGGTAATGCTCTTATCAGATTAAAAAAATGGAAATTCTTAATGGGGATTAAAGCAGAGACTATAGTACCAACAGAAATTTATCCGGAAATTTTTAACCTCTCCATAATGTACCAAAAAGGATCCGGTAGAACTTATATGCTACTATTTATGATTCTTTTTTTAATTTCTTAAACTTAGGAAGCGGAACAGCTGCGTAAGTAAGCAAGGAGAAAGCCAGATC
>NZ_ASZT02000296.1:0-1513 GCF_001006065.1 Sphingobacterium sp. IITKGP-BTPF85 | reverse complement strand
AATTCTGTCATAAATAAGTTTATAGTGTTTTCTTTGATATTTAGTCGATTAACATCTTATGTAAGGCATCCTTTAAAAGTCCTATTTCAGTTTTAGAAAGCTTACCGATTTTAGACCAATTCGAGCCCTGTCTATTACTTTTATTTGATCAGTAGCGATTGAACCCTGCTTATTAGAAATAAGACAGGATATACGCCAAGGATAGGTTTTAATGGTAGATGTAATGGGTATAATGATCAAGGTTTTTAAAAATTCATTCATTTCATCCGGCTTACCACTACGCATGGCCGGGTCTTTGCCATTTCGCTTCCCTGAGTAGGGTCTAGAGAAATCCAATAAATTTCATATTGATGAATCTTTACCATGTCCATTCTTCTTTTTCGAACTCATTTGGGAAATCACCTAATAAAAGATTATCATCCCCTGCAGTGTTCATCTGCTTTGCTGCTTCTGCCCATCCTTGACGTGGTTCAGGTTTAATAATAATGCTTCCATTATTGATTTCGAGCTCTACAGTAGATCTATTACTTAATTTTAATTGCCTTAGAAGCATTGAGGGAAGTATTATCCCTTGACTATTCCCTATGTTTATAATATTTGTCTTCATGTTATAACATTACTTAAACTTAAGTGCTAATATAGCAATAAATGTTATACGTCCGCGCGCAACCTCCCCCTTTTCTTTATTTCTCGTTTTTTTGTTGATTTTCTATCGGCAATTCGCAGACATTTTCCATAAATACCTCTCGGATGAAAAGCAACGTTCTTTTTTATTTACTTTATTACTTTCTTATTTTAGGCCCTTTCTATACACTGATTATCAACTAATTGAAGGGTCGAAAACTAAGTTTTCATAAGCTAAATCTAAGTTTTCATAAGCTAAAACTAAGTTTTTATAAGCTAAAACTAAGTTTTTATAAGTTATTTAAGAGGTTAATAACTAAGGCTTTGTTTTTTTACTTAGTTTTAATATATTAGCAATATGGAAATAGTAGAAGTAAATAGTGATAAGCTGATATTGCAACATAATGCCATTACATCAGGTCGTTACGATTTTTCTGCCTGTGAACTTGATATCATGTTTATGATCTTAGCAAATCTTAAAACAGGCGAGGATACCTATAGTATTCACATTAGTGACATTGAAGCTATTACTGGCCGTTCATGGAATTACCAGCAATTAAAAGAAGCTACCGAAGCGATGCTTTCAAGAGTCTATCAGATAGAGACAGCTGAAGCATTTACCCAGATGGTCTTGTTTCAATATTTTGATTATATAAAAGGCACGGGTACGGTAAAAGTTAGGTTAACTGAAAAGGCAGTCCCCTATTTCTTTGACTTAAAAAGCAACTATCTTTCCTTTACCAGCTTAAAGCGGTACTGTCTTGTACTTCAAAATATGCAAAGAGAATTATGCCCTGGCATGTCAGTATCGAGTAATGGGACTAAAGATTCTCAATCGATGAGTTTAAAGAAATGTTGCTCATCTCAAGACCAAGAAATGCCCGAACAA
>NZ_ASZT02000295.1:0-1525 GCF_001006065.1 Sphingobacterium sp. IITKGP-BTPF85 | reverse complement strand
ACTTGCGTCCTAAACGTTTAAAAAGTGGCGGTGTTTGGATATAGCAAAGTTGCTATATTTAAATTGCAAAATTATAACACACCACCATGATAAATTTAAATGTTTTTAGTCAGATTTTATCTCTTATCGACCGCGAATTATTCAAAGATTTGGTTTCAAAGCACAAAAGTGACAAACATCAGAAAGGGATCAACAGCTGGACGCATCTAGTCAGTATGCTTTTCTGTCATTTTTCCTCGGCAGATTCGGTTCGTGATATTAGTAACGGTCTACGCAGTACCACTGGTAATCTGAACCACTTAGGTGTAGTAAGAGCTCCAAGTAAGTCTAATATATCCTATATCAACACACACCGTACCCATGAACTTTTCAAAGATCTTTACTATTCTGTTTTGGATAGGCTTTGGCAAAAGGACACCCATTTTCGCAAAGATCTTGGTCAGCTAAAGCGTAAAGTATATCTGATGGATGCAAGCATCATCCCCTTATGTCTATCTGTATTTGACTGGGCAAAGTTTCGCAGCACCAAAGGTGCCGTAAAGCTGCACACTGTCTTGGATTATGATGGCTGCCTACCTGTTTTTATGCAGATTACCGATGGAAAAGTACATGAGAGCCAGCGAGCCGGTAGTTACAGTTTTTCCAAGGGAAGCGTGGTGGTAGTGGACCGTGGCTACGTGGATTACAGCTGGCTTGGGGATTTGGACAGCAGGGGGTGTTACTTCGTTACCAGGAGTAAAGTTAATATGAAGTACAAGGTTATCAAGTCCTATCAGAGTGAAGCACTCATGGAAAAGGGGATCCTTAAGGATGAGCTCATTGAGCTATCCGGTGCTGCCTGCAATAAATACAACGGCAAGCCGCTACGCCTAGTCCACTTTTGGGACAGCACCACTGGCAATGAGTACCACTTTTTGACCAATAATACGAAGTGGAAGGCTTCTTTGGTTGCAAACATCTATAAACAACGCTGGCATATCGAAGTCTTCTTCAAGCATCTAAAGCAGCGCTTAAAAGTATCGACATTCATAGGGACTTCTGAAAATGCAGTGATGATCCAGATCTGGACTTCACTCATTGGCATATTACTGTTAAAATACTTACAAAAAAAGGCCAAATATGACTGGAACCTGTCCAATCTGGTCGCATTCATCAGAATGAATATCTTCGTGAAAATAAACATCTGGCAATGGATAGATGATCCTTTCTCAGGCCGCCTATAAAAGGAAAAAAGGGACAGCTAAAGATCTTCGCAGATTGAAAAATAGGGGTCAATATCGAAATGATGAAAAAAGCTATGCTTGTACCACAGAAATCGAATCCTAAAATTTATTTAGGACACATATGGTTATTTTTAAAACTTATATAGCCCTTTTTAAAAATTATTAATTCTACAGATTATCTTTTCCCCACCTCTTAACCTTTCTATCCACTTTTTCGCAAATTTTCATCAGCTGTTTTTACAATACCGATGTAGCTTACCTTTATTGGAGTAACCATCCACAAAACTGCAGTGTTGATTTTT
>NZ_ASZT02000294.1:0-1607 GCF_001006065.1 Sphingobacterium sp. IITKGP-BTPF85 | reverse complement strand
CAATAGTTAAAAAATAAAATGAAAAAATGCAATTATTGGTCTACATCAAGGTTAAAAATCGGCTTCGTGATTGCATTTTGAATGGATAGTCAGCATAGTGACTTTGCGCAACAGATCTAATCTGCCGGCTTGATAATGTTTTTGGTGGTTTGTTTTCTGTTCATAACTCGTTTTATAATTAACGAGTCTTAGGGCCGGTAGATTGATGAATATGGGACTACATGCCGTGATCACTTATCAGTTCTCACGCCTTACGTAACACGGACTAACAGTAGGCCCATATCCATCTTATATACGCAAATATACGATTTGCAATACAAAGAAAAGACATGGGTATTTTAAACTACTGCCCTGCGCTACGGCGTGAGAAATTGTGATCGCAAGACTCTTATTTTAAATACCAGTATTTCAAATCAATATCCTGATTTAAAATCTTACACTAAAGTACATAAGATATTTTATAAAAACAAATTATTCGCATCACAAAATATTTATAAGGTATTTCGACTTCTTTAGATATGGAGAAACGTCAATGCTATATTACCCCTTTCGAATTGTTGATTATAGTTATTGTTAGAAATATAAGGCTTGAATTGGATATCACTGGTGAAGAACTATCTAAATACTTAAAAAAGAATCCAAAATATATAGGTCATATTGAAAGTAGTAACAGTGATTCAAAGTACACAGAAGAAGTCTTGTATCAAATTGCTAATTATTTTACACTGGTTGCGGAAAAACTTAAGAGTGAATTACCAAAGAGCGAGACCAAAAATTTTAAAACAAGTTATTCTAATTTAGATTTACAACCTTCTGAAATTCAAGGAAGGGACAAGGTACTAAAAGTGATACCTCCTATCCCACCGGGATCAGGTTCTGCATCGACATTGAATGCCGTGATTGAAAACACAAAGTTTTTCGACAAAGCCAGAACCTTAGAGGAAATAGTTAATAATTGCAATAAATTACAAAATCAAACTTGGACGAGTTCAGATTTCACTGATGCATTGAGTCGTGCTGTTAAAGTAAAAAACAAAAGATTGGAAGTCGTAATTGTTGATGGCAGAAATACCTACATAAAATACAAACCTAAAAAAGAAAGTATTGATAAAAAGGGTTGACGAATGTTTATCATGCCCAACGGCTTAATCGATCGCTCTCAACATTTCATTTCTACATATTTCTATAAGTCCTACTAGAGTCGGTGATTCATAAGATTCGTCATAGCTAATACTAGAGGCATCACCTAAACAGAACTTACCGTCTGCCCAACGTAATGTATTAAAATCTCTTTGCCCTATCCAAAGCTCTTGATAATCATCCCACCACTCAAATACAGTTTCATCATCACAATTAAAAAAGCCTATAACCATATGATTAACATATCCATCGGAAACCTCATATAATTCAATCAATTGCGAAATCACATTTTCAGGTACTTTTTTCGTAAAAGCACGTTCTTTAAAAACAGTGATTTGTAAAGAAGTAGCAGGAACCAACTCAAAGTCTGATGAGTCAGGAAGTTCTTCCAATAATTTTAATATTTGCAATTGATTTTGAGTCATCAGATCTATTCATTGTTAATTTATTGAATCCACTTGCGTCCT
>NZ_ASZT02000293.1:0-1646 GCF_001006065.1 Sphingobacterium sp. IITKGP-BTPF85 | reverse complement strand
TTTGCGAAAGGTCCACTATTTAATTTAATGATTTCTTCTAATTAAGATACCTCAAAATAATAATTTAATTTTTAATTTATTTTTCTTTATTTCTATTTATTTATACCGTTACCACTTCTTCAATTTCTAATTTGTTTGATCCGTCTCTATTGGAGACTTCTATGAGTAAAGAAAAGAATTTAATGTTCGTGTTTTTTATGTTAGTTGTGGTAGCTCCAATTTTTGAAACCTTAATTTATCAAACAGCAGTTATTGAAATCCTTTTAAAATTTAAAATTAGAATGAGAAGTGCGATAGTCATTTCCGCACTATTATTTGGGCTGTCCCATTCGTACAGTTTTATTTATATTCTTTTGGCAATTGGAACGGGATTCGTATTAGCATATTATTATGCAAGTTTGAGGGAACAGGGGAAGATTAACAAAATTCTGTTTGTCACCATTTTACATGCTCTGATTAATTTGGTTGTATTCATTCATAATCATATTTTTAACTTGTAATTCCTAGTATACTTAACTTATGATCATTTTGAATTTAGGTTTAAATGATCATAAGCATTATTGGTGGACTTTCGATCAGATATCACAAGTTCTCTTGATGATGATATAAACCCAATCACTTTACTTAAAGTGTTAAAAATCATTTGATATCAAATCAGGTCCGATCTCCAAAACTCGATCTGAAATAGATTAGACCTATTTCTGCAGGTAAGTATTATTTATCAAATAATATTTCCAATGCTTTTTTTGAGCATTGAGCAACTGTAATTTAGTATTGTTGATCAACGAAGCAGTTATCCGAAAAGGCTTAGCAATAGAGTAGGAATAGTTTTTTATAAACAAAAATATGAATAACTTAGAATTAAAATCAATGGGTGTTCAGGAGTTGGATACTAATGAGATGGTAAATCTTGATGGTGGTGGTTTCTTAGAAGATTTTTTCTTGGGTAAAGCAGTTGATATAGTTATTGATTCAATAATGTATAGTATCAATAATCCTGAACCAGGATGGAATTCAACTAATTATGGACATTATGGAGGAGCTCGTCCATAATTAAGTATTATATATCAAGGACAATAATATTTATTGTTGTTCTTGATATTTATTTGGGTGGTCATTTTGTAAAATAGCAAATAAGATTATGTTATTAATATCGCGATTAAGTAAAGTTTCAATTCTAAAATTATATCTAATAACGTTATTGGTATTATTAATGTTAGTTCCTGTTCTTTATGAGTTATATGTGAAAATAATTGGATTACAATTTGTGCCTAGTAAAAGAATGCTATTGGATAGTTCAGCTTTAAGAGGTTTTTATTCGATTATAATCGCTCCTCCTATAGAAACGCTTTTGTTTCAATATGCTCCTATTAAATTTTTTGGAACTTATTCTTTTCTAAATAAAAGAAAAGGATTAATTATAACTATATCTGCTCTTCTATTTGGTGTTTGTCATACTTCCAGTTTATATACCATGATTTATGCATTTCATATGGGATTTGTTATAGCAAGCTTTTATATGATAACTGACAAAAATAAGAATGCATTTATGCATACAACTATTCTACATTCCCTATTCAATTTGATTCTCTTTATTGGTAGATTATTATAATTTAAGGATGAAACTGATTCAGATACCAATAAAA
>NZ_ASZT02000292.1:0-1657 GCF_001006065.1 Sphingobacterium sp. IITKGP-BTPF85 | reverse complement strand
TGTAAATCGTCAGCATAATTTGGACATAATTCAATAAAAACTAAGAGAGTGTTTTCCTGAAAAATTTTTAACTTTAATCATTATGGGAAGACCAAAAAAAACTACCCCCGAAAACTTTATCAAGGATGTACGTCGCAGTACACGAAGAATCTTCACTGCCGAGCAGAAAATTTTGATCGTTATGGAAGCGTTACGAGCGGAGAATTCTATTGCCGAGATCTGTCGTAAGCACAGTATTAACGAGTCTCAGTTCTATAAATGGAACAAGGAGTTTTTGGAGGCAGGAAAAAAGCGACTTGAAGGCGATGTTACCCGTGAGGCGACATCAGATGAAGTTGCCGAACTTCGAAAAGAAAACGCCAGACTTAAAGAAATGGTTGCCGATCTGGTTCTACGCTATGATATCGTAAAAAAAAGCTTGGATCTGCTGGATTAACTGATAAATACAAAAAGTATATGCGATTATCAGCGGGAGAAAAAATGGAGATTATCGAGCTGTTACCCGATCTGAGCTTGGCGTGAAGCGCACCTTAACTGAATTTGGTATTTCCAGAAGTACATTTTACAGCTGGTATGACCGGTACCTCAAAGACGGCTATGAGGGGCTAGAACTGAAAAACAGGGACTGCAAACAACAGTGGAACAGTATTCCAGAACAAGTTAAAGAATTTGTTGTAGAGGTTGCCCTGGATAAGGTTGATCTATCGGCCCGCGAGTTAGCACATCACATCACAGACGAGCACGAGATTTTCATTTCTGAATCTTCAGTTTATAGAATCCTTAAAAACAAAGGTCTGATAAGTGCTCCGACCCATATTTTGATCAGTGCATCCAATGAATTTAAGGATAAAACCGGTTTTGTGCATGAAATGTGGCAGACAGACTTTACCTATTTCAGAATAAAAGGCTGGGGTGATTATTATTTAAGTACCATCCTGGACGATTTCAGCCGCTACATCGTACATTGGGAGCTTTGTACATCCATGAAGCATGAGGATGTGATACGTAATGTGGACATGGCAATAGAAAAGGCAAAATTAAAAACAAAGGTTAAGCCTAAATTATTGTCAGACAATGGATCCTGTTACATCTCCAAGGAGCTGGGAAAGTACCTGAACGAAGAACTGGAAATGAAACAGGTGCATGGCAGACCAGCACATCCACAGACTCAAGGAAAAATTGAAAGGTATCACAGGACAATGAAGAATGTGGTCAAATTGAACAATTACTATTCACCAGAAGAGCTAAAAGAAGCCCTAGAAGAGTTTGTAAATAGATATAATAACGAACGCTATCATGAGTCTTTAAAAAACCTCACCCCGGCTGACGTATATTATGGTCGTGGAGACCTCATATTAAAACAAAGAGAAAGCCTAAAAAAACTGGCCATTAATAACAGAAAAACAGAATATTTAAAACAAAAATTAATAGATTTATAAAACTAAAACACTCCTTAAGCATTTGTCCAAATTAGTTTGAAGACATACAAACTTTAAAATATATAAAGATTGCGTCCGGGTATTAGAAAATAATCGCACACAGGCATTTTTTTGGTATCAATCTCGCTTTTTTTGGTATGAGCGGCTTCAGGGATAAGCTTTTGGCGTTCAATCTCCTTATTGCCTATGTAGGGTTTTATTTGGTTTAGTCTCAATTT
>NZ_ASZT02000291.1:0-1718 GCF_001006065.1 Sphingobacterium sp. IITKGP-BTPF85 | reverse complement strand
ATTTATTTAGGACACATATGTTGTTTCAATAATTTCAATAGTTGTATTTGCATCTTTTTAACCTCTTAAAGAGAAATTATTAATAATCTCTCTTTAATTTTTTTTAACCATTTATTTTAGTTTATGAAAGTAAAAATTTTACTATGCTTCCTCTTTTCGTTATTTATCCTTTCTGTTAAGAGTCAGGTGTTGTCTGAAAAGTATCATGTTTTATATTATATTGGAAATAGTCTAATCGAGGTTCAAAATAATTTATGTACCGCAGTAAAAAATGCAGAAACTGGTTCTAATAGGATAAAGGCCAATATCATGACCGTTAACAAGTATCCGGGAAAGTCAGTTCTTAAAATTGGCAACGAATATTACTATGTTTCAGCTTCTTATGATTATAGGAACTCTGATGAAGATCAGATGTTCAATTCAAATAATATTACGGTTTTAACCGAATATTCTAAAGACACGGACAACGATGGTTTGATAGACCATTGCGAAGTGTTGTCTGAAAAGTATCATGTTTTATATTATATTGGAAATAGTCTAACCGAGGTTCAAAATAATTTATGTACCGTAATAAAAAATGGATATGTTTCCGGTAAGAGAAAGGCTAATATCATGGTTGTTCACAAATACCCGGAAAAATCAATTCTTAAAATTGGAGAAGATTATTATTATGTCTACTCCTCTTTTGATTATAGACACTCTGATGAAGATGAGACGTTCAATTCAAATAATATTACGGTTTTAACAGAATATTATAAAGATGCGGATAACGATGGTGTTATAGATTATTGTGATTTATGTAAATCTCAAGTAGGTACTACAGAAAATGAGGGCTGTGCAGTACCGAAATATCACAAATTGTATAAAGTTGGCACGTCAATAGCGAATATTGAGAACCAACTTTGTAATATATTAAATCTACCTGAAACTGATAATTCGAGTACTTATAATGCAAATATTTATCTTGGGGGTACTTATAAAATTGGCGTAATTTTAAAGGTGGGTGGAATTTACTATGTAGTAAGGAATGTATATGATACTAGCATAGCCACTCCGGATCTTAATCTCTATCCAGATCAAATAGAGACGATTGCTCAATTTGCAAAAGATGAGGATAAAGATGGTGTCTTGGATTTATGTGATAATTGTAGAGCTCAGGCTGGCCCAAAATCAAATAACGGTTGCCCTTTGGGACTTCCAGATTTGAGCTTTGATATTAATAGTACGACTGTATTTAGTGGATGTACAGATTGTTCTTCATTTCTAACAAGTTTAGGGTCAAAGAAATTAATTGTGTACAAAGTTGGAGCAGGACTAACCTTTAATACTTATATTAATAATTCGGGTGCATCAGATAGCAAGGGATTTAATGTTGGAGTATATATATCTAAAGATACTAACATAAGTACAGATGATATGAAGCTTTCTCAAATAGTATTTCCTGTTAATCCAATTTCATCTCAAGGGGTAAGCGGAGTGGGCGGAACTATTTATGGAACATCACTTAACAAATTAGCTTTTGGAGATTATTATATACTTTTAAAAGCAGATGATCAAAATATAATTTCTGAAAGTAATGAAACAAATAATACCCTAATACTTCCTCTTAGATATCTGGAAAAGCCTAATTAATTATATTTTAGTTTAAAAGATGAAAAATTTGTAACCGTCCTATTAACTTACAGGTTAGCTTATTCTTAAAGTTTTGCGGATAAAGT
>NZ_ASZT02000290.1:0-1768 GCF_001006065.1 Sphingobacterium sp. IITKGP-BTPF85 | reverse complement strand
TATGGCGGTGGCGATACTGTCGAAGAGGCAAAACAATCCATTTTAGATGCTATTAAAATAATTACTGAAGAGTTTACTTCAGAGAATATACCTTCCATTCTAAAAGGCAAATACGATATTATGTATCACTTCGATGCAGAGAGTTTTCTCACTTACTACAAGGGTATCTTTACCAATTCTGCTTTAGAGAAGATTACAGGTATTAACCAGCGTCAGCTGCAACATTACTCGTCGGGGCTTAAAAAACCGCGTCAACCCCAGCTTAAGAAGATTGAGGATGGGTTACATCGACTTGCAGCGGAACTACAAGCGGTAGAGTTGGTATAATTAAATATGAATTGGTTAGTTGACTATATTATATTTAATGTTTCGCTCATTTTATCAGAGATGATCGAATATTCAAGGATGGCTTTTGTTAACGAAATGAATATTAAATTTTAATGCATGACAGGTCTTCAGGAAATGATTTTAATAGATGAGGTCATCTTACAATCTAAAATTGCCCAAAGAGCTGCAGCGCGTTTGAAAGCTACTCATGACAATTTTGATCATGTCGAAACATGGTGCTCCATACAATCCATTCTTGTAGCGGTTGGAAATATATCAAAAATTCTTTGGCCTATTGAAAAATATAAAGCACGTGGTAATAAATTAAGACAGTTACTCAAAGTCGATAATAATAATCCCATATCTAGTCGCAAATTCCGTAATCATTTCGTTCATTATGACGAACGCATTGAAGAATGGTTTGAAACCACTCCAAAAGGTGTATACATCGATTTGGTTATGAATCCTTCTTTGAGGAATAGTATTTTCAATGGTTCAATTTTAAATACTAATAGAGGATACAACTCATCTAATAATTCTTTAATATTTCGTGATGAAATACTTTATTTAGACGACGTATTTATAGCACTTCAAAATATTGTTATTAATTGCAAATCATACTGATTTAGTTATTTTACAGATTTCAAATATATATGTCTTAATTCCATCCACTGAAAAAAATCTTTTCTAAATTTTCTAGAATATAGCTCTTTATCAACTATCATTTCTAAAATTTGTTCAATTCTTATTGTGAAGTCATTAAGTATGCCTTTTAAATCAAAAGTTTGTACGTCACCTCTTTCTTTTCCTACAATCGAAATTCTATTTCCCCATTTGTTCAGAGTACTTTGAATTAGCCTAAAGTAACCAAACGTTGTTTATCAATATATTGATAATTGGTAGTGTGTGAGGCTATTTTATTTCTCAAATCAATAATTGTTAATGACTTTAGATCCATTTTCAGCTCTTTTTGGTTTTTGAAATTAAATAATCGTATCAAATCTATTATTGCTCCAATTTGTAAATAGCACGCATTTAATAAACCATATAGTCGAAGATACATTTCATCTAAATCCGAGCTCTGTTTATAAAGGCCGTACTTATTAAAATTATCAATTGCGTATTGAGCATCTTGTATTTGGTCGATACAAGCTCGTAGTAGATCAATATCAGATGTATTTTGAAATTTTAATTTTTTGACTAAACAATTAAGGAATTCGTTCTCTGATAAGTTATTCTTAACAATGGTATATTTTAAAATTCCTAAAATTATATCAGTATAAATCTGAACATTCGAAAACTTTTCTAAATATTCTTTATCTTCCATTCGTTTGTATTATATGCTTTAAGTTAATTGGGGTGTATTATTTCGTCTTTCGAAGATTTTGCATAGCATTTTCAATCATCTTCAATACTTCTGGATTATTTGAATATTGCACTT
>NZ_ASZT02000289.1:0-1778 GCF_001006065.1 Sphingobacterium sp. IITKGP-BTPF85 | reverse complement strand
AATATGAACCGGTCCTGAATCAATCCATGGAAGACTTTGCCAACCATTATGGTACAGTTGTAGTCCCGGCTCGCTCAGCTCGTCCTAAGGATAAGTCGCTAGTAGAAAACCAGGTAAAAATGATTTATAGCCGCGTATTTGCTCCTCTTCGAAACCAGCAGTTCTTCGATATACACACACTTAATCAAGCTATAAACACCTGTATGTTAAAGCATAACCAGACGCGCATGCAACAAAAACCATATTGCCGAGAAGAACGGTTCTTAAGTGCAGAAAAGTCTACACTGGATGAGCTTCCAAGTGAGCGATTCGAGTTAAAGTACTACGCAGAACTCAAAGTAGGAAACAATGGCCATATCTACCTGCAGCGCAACAAACACTATTACAGTGTCCCATTTACCTACATCGGAATGAAAGTGAAGCTTATCTATACGCGTACTATGGTATCGATCTATTGTAAAGGAAAACAGATCGCTGTGCATATACGGAGTTATAGGGAAAATACCTATACCACTGTTGCAGAACACTTAAAGTCCGAACATCAAGCCTACAAGAAACGAAGTCATGAGACCTATTTAGCCCGGGCTAGAGAGCACTCACCAGAGTTCCATGAGCTTATGCAAGTTCTTTTTAAGCGAGCCCGCTACCCTGAACAGTTATACCGTACCTGTGATGGCCTATTCAAGTTAAAGCGGGACTTTCCAGTAGAAGAGTTTGATAAAGCATGTAAGTATGTTCTAAAAAACAAGCTTTACACTTACTATTTCTTTAAGAACGTACTTGAAAACGGCATCGCTAACAGCGAAGAAGAACCGCTAGTAAAAGACGCATTGCCAGAACATGTCAATATACGAGGTAGAGCATATTATGCAAGTAGCCAGCCGACACTCTGCGATCAGTCAAAGGACGGATTGGGTGCACAATGACCAAGAAATAGCAGAATGAACATAATAAAATGATATAAATACACTAAAATGAACATTGAAACACAAATGAGAGCGTTACGCCTACACGGTATGGAGCGTAACTGGAAAGCTCTGAACGAAACACGCCGGAGCACTGAACTCACTCTTTCTGAAGGGTTAACCCTATTGTTGCAGGCAGAAGCAGATGAAAGGGACGAAAAGCGGTTTGACCGCCTTAAGCAGAATGCGGGGTTCCGCTACCAGGCTTCAATAGAAGAGATAAACATGGTAGCTACCAGAGGATTGGACAAGGGAATGATCACTGCCCTAGCTACGGGCGAGTACATCAAAAAAGGAGATCCGATACTGATCAGTGGCGCTACAGGCTGCGGGAAGAGTTTTCTAGCCTCCGCCTTAGGTCATCAAGCTTGTGCACAAGGTTATAAGGTACTGTACTTTAATCTGCAAAAGCTACTTCTAAAGACGAAAATGGCTCGTTTGGAAGGTACGCTACATAAGTTAATGGATAAAATATCAAAAACAGACCTTCTTATTATTGACGATTTCGGCCTAGTAAACCTAGACCAGCATCAAAGACTGGATATGATGGAAATAATTGAAGATAGACATGCCAAGCATCTACAGTGATTGCAAGCCAGCTACCAGTTGCAAGTTGGTATGATGTAATCGGAGAAGATACAATTGCGGATGCAATACTCGATAGGCTAATTCATGGTTCATATCGAATTGAGTTAAAAGGCGAAAGTCTAAGAAAAAAGAAGTAATATTGTCAGGTCATCAGTTGGACTGAAGAAATCCTCAACAGAGGGGTCAGTATGTCCAGCAGAGGGGTCAATATCACCAGTATATCCA
>NZ_ASZT02000288.1:0-1816 GCF_001006065.1 Sphingobacterium sp. IITKGP-BTPF85 | reverse complement strand
AAAATATTCCTAGAATTTTTCATGTCTTTTAGCGTGAAATCATCAAATTTATCCAATTCCGAAGTTATTCTGTTATATTCAGTTTTTAAATGCGGAAAGTAGCCGGAAACGAGGATACCGATGTCTTTTTTCCATATAGAACTATTTCTATCTTTAGTTTGCAGATCTCCTTTTTGGTTTTTCCAGACATAATTATATATCTTTTTAAAGCCTTCATTAATAATAATTACAATGTGTTTAGTTGCATATTGGTGTTCATAATCTTCCTCCGCTTTAAGAGCATTCCTGTAAGCACATGCGAGATCCTGTGAGATTAAACCTAATAATATAGAGTATTCTGCTAACTTTCTTGAATGGTTTTCATATTCAGAAATTTCTAGTCCGTGGTCAAATAATTCTTCTTGAATTTTGTCTATTTGTTTAATTTGTCTGATTTGTTGTCTCAGCAAAATTAAGTTTTCACTAGTCATCTTAATATTCAATTGTGAATAAGATAGTATTTCAAGCTTTGTTTTTTCGGTAATAATAATAAAAAACAGATTAGTTTTTTTATTATTGCTTTTAAAAGCGACGTTAGCTGGATTAAGCTAAAATAGTAATCATCTTTAAAATAAATGTTATTAATAGGGGGGCAATCCATATAATTGCTAGAAATTTGTTAAATCTAAAGATAAAGTGATAACATTTTCAATAATAATACTTACTAAAATCTATTTGCTATAAGTTCATCTTATAATACAATAATAGCAAATATAGTGATATGGATATTCAGAATACAATGTAAAGTACAAAAAACAGCTTTTTATATTGCAAGTTTAGTTATAAGTGATATTTGGGTCGTAAAAGAAGGTTAGGAACACTCATTCTGCGATCGCTGAATAGGGTACCATACTTCTGAGGTAAATTATGTTTAGTAAAATGAACTAATTATATGATGATTTATTAATTTCGTGAGAAATACAGATAAATAAAATATAAATTGCAATGTTCTTCTTAAATGTCTATTTCAGCCAATTCAGAGTGATTTGTAGAAATTTAGATTATACTATCGGTAAACAAAAATTATTTATAATAGTAACTACAAATTTATTGGATATGCTCAGTTTAATGTTGAAAAATCTTGGAGATGACAATTGTACTTTACTTGTATTAAATGGGAAGGCTTCAATATGATTATAATATAACCAATTCTTAAAGAATTATATCGATTATTTTGTTTCAGAACCATCATATAAAATGTCTTTCGGTATAATTTCGTTTTGCAAATATTTTACATCGTACTCTGCATTAAATTTGATATTCACAAGTGCCATTGTTTCGTGGTCAAGCCAATTGCCATCTTGATCTTGCATCTGTACTGTCCATTTGTATCCTTTACCTTTTATTGAGTATCCTTTAAGCCTGGCAATCCCTGCCAAACCAAAAGCTATGTAATCTAGCATTTCGTTAGTTTCTTCCTCCGAATTATCAAAATGCCAATGAAAAGGGCCAAAATAAAGCATGTTTTCGCGTCCGCCTAACAGCAGTACAATATCAAAACCTGTGTTTTCGCGTCCAAATATCTTTAGTTCGCTGTCATTTTTCTTACTAAATTTAATATCAGGATATTTTTTCAGTTCTTTAACTACTGTTTGGATAATATTTTGTTCAGTCATTGGTATTTCAAACTTTTTCGATTATTAGATCATAGTTTTATTATTAATAATTGGCATACCGCATATGTGCAACTAAAATTTGTCTAAATATAACAAATCATTGATATTCAAGGCGGACAAAATGAAATTCAATTAAACTAAAATTTATAGTAAATTAAAAC
>NZ_ASZT02000287.1:0-1816 GCF_001006065.1 Sphingobacterium sp. IITKGP-BTPF85 | reverse complement strand
TCTTGGCAGAATGGCTTTATACGTTTTTTATGATCATGTTCCCACTGCATTTTATTGCTGTTATGCTTGATTATTCTCAAACAGCTCGTGCAGTTTTTGCTGTAGTAATTTTTTATCAGGTAATTGCATTTGGTATTCGGCAACCATTGTGGGTGAAAGGCTTCTGCTTAGAGCATATTCTACCACTTCACTATCTTTATCTTTACACAGTAAACGCCAATACTAGGATTTTCATTATCTTTTTTTACATCACGGTCTAGAGCTTCGAGATAGAAATTCAATTGTCCTAAATGTTCGGGTTTAAACTTGTCGGCTTTCAACTCAAAAGCGACCAGACATTGTAATCCTCGATGATAAAATAATAAATCAACATAAAAATCACTATTCCCAACTTGTATTTTATATTCTTCGGCAATAAACAAAAATTCTTTTCCTAATTCTAAAATGAAATTTTTCATTTGATGAATTAAACCTCTTTGTAAATCACTTTCGTTATATGGCTCTGGAAGGTTCAGAAAATCAAAAATATAACTATCTTTAAATGCATTAATTATACCAAAATTAAATTCTCTCAACACTGTTGAGAGTTTTGTATTTCCGATCATGGTACGTTCAAAATAACCTGTTGATATTTGACGTTCTAATTCACGAAAACTATAGTTTTCTTACTTAGAAATATTAAGGTAAAATTCTCTTTCTTCTATGCTTTTGCAACGAGATAATATAGCCAAATTATGCGACCAACTTAATTGTCTCGACAGTGCTGAGAGTTTCGGAAAATCTTTATAGGTTTCATAAAACTGCTTCATACGCCAAAGGTTCTTATCAGAAAAGCCTTTTATTTCTGGTTCCGTTCTTTGGATATATTGTGCCAATTCTTTTACAACAGATTGACCCCATTCAGTAGTTTCTATGCGCTTACTAATGTACTCGCCAATATTCCAATACAGATTGATCAGCTCAGTATTTACTGCTTTTATCGCCTTGATACGAGATTGTTTGATTAGCTGAATGACATCTATAAAACGTTGTTCCATTGCATTTTGAATATATTGTAAAATTACAATTTATTATTTAGGTTTGAATATTTGCTATGATTAATTGACATATTGCTATACAGCTTTTCAAGCTCGTCGATGGTAAGCCCTACTCAACTAGGCTTGATAACACATTTATAATAAAATGATAAGCTATCCATCTTTTTTAAAGTAGTCACTCCCCAAAGTAAATAAGATGTCCGCTCACAAAATGAATTCTTAGAGAAATTATTGCGTATATTTAAATCAAAGTAATTTATTTACAATGTCAAATCCGATTGAACATTTATGGTTATATAATGACTGGGCCAATAAATCAGTCATCAGTACAATAAAATCTCAAGGAAGTATAATTCCTCCCTCCTGTTTACGACTAATGAGTCATATTGTTAATGCACAAATAATCTGGTTAAGTAGATTAAATGGTGAAAAACCATACCTAGGCGTTTGGGATGAACATAGTATTATGGAATGCGAACAATACCATAATTTAGCTTCCGCTGGCTTAGATGAAAAGATCAAAAAACACAACGATTATGACAAACATAGCATTCAATATAAAAACACTAAAAATGATAAATTTGTAAACTCCATTGAAGAGATATTGCTACATACCTTTAATCACGGAACCTATCATAGAGCTCAAATAGCAACAGAGATGAGAAAGAATGGTCTTGAGCCGGTCAGCACAGATTATATTGTCTTTGTCCGAAAGCAACATTAGCATATTCCCTATCGTTTTACCCTCAAAAAGATTGACCTCTGACCTCCTCCAAAAA
>NZ_ASZT02000286.1:0-1821 GCF_001006065.1 Sphingobacterium sp. IITKGP-BTPF85 | reverse complement strand
AACTTAGAAACACTTATACAAGATGTCGTGAAATCATCAGAAATAGAGGGTGAAATACTTAATCCAGAACAAGTGCGCTCTTCAATAGCTACTCGATTAGGGTTAGATAATTCAGGCTTGATCCAATCTGACCGACATATTGATGGTGTGGTAGAGATGATGTTAGATGCTACGCAGAATACAGATAAGACCATAAGTATAGAAAGATTATTTGGCTGGCATGGCGCATTATTTCCAATCGGTAGAAGTGGCTTGTACAAGATTGATGTAGCACAATGGAGAAGTGGAGATATGCAAGTGGTTTCGGGAGGAATGGGAAAAGAAGTTGTACACTTTGAAGGACCTAAAGCTGAACGTCTCGAAGAGGAAATGAAGAGATTCATAGGCTGGTTTAATACGGATTCTAGTATAGATCCAGTCTTAAAAGCTGCTATTGTACATTTATGGTTTGTGACTGTACATCCATTTGATGATGGAAATGGACGTATTGCTCGTGCATTAACAGATATGCAACTATCGAAAGCGGATGGTGTCAATCAACGCTTTTATAGTATGTCTGCGCAAATTAAACAAGAACGTAAGGAATATTATACGATTCTAGAGAAAACGCAAAAAGGCGATTCTGATATTACCAATTGGGTAGTTTGGTTTTTAAACTGCCTTAAAGAAGCTATTATTGCTTCGAATACGATAATAGATAAAGTCGTGGGAAAACATCACTTTTGGATGCAAAACAATGTTCATATCAGTAATGAAAGGCAACGTATGATGTTGAATAAATTAATGGATAATTTTGAAGGAAATCTGACTTCATCAAAGTGGGCAAAGATGACCAAGATATCGGCTGATACCGCATTACGAGATATTACAGATTTAGTTAATAAAGGTATTCTAATTAAAGCAGATTCGGGTGGCAGAAGCACAAATTATGAACTAAATTGGTAGTCTTTTCAATTTTAACTGACTATAAGATATATCACCTTTATCAATCTCGTGAAAAGCCATTCTGCCAAGAATGACTTTTATTTATTTAATATAATCATCATCAATAACTTTTTAATGGTATTTTAGGAGGAGATTAATGATAAACCATTATGCAACTAACCAACAAGATACTATTTAATGCTTATTTGATTGCTTGTGCAGTGCAGCAAAAATCGGACAGGTAATAAGATGTTTTCAATGAACAGATATATCCTACTTTTTATTTTAGTCCTATCCGGATTACGGGCTTTTCCGCAATCAGGGTACTTCAACAGTCCAGATAGTGCTGCCATGTTCCTAAAAATATGGGACATTTGAACACTATGCCTTTGTGCTTAACGGAAAGGTTATTGAGCATCAAGCGTTGGTCGCTAATCGGGAAGCAAAACTGAATAATATTCTTCCTTATCCTATTACCCTGGAAGGGAAGCGTTATCTCGGAGCAGTATATTTTCATAGTGAAGAACGGTATGCTCCTCCCGTTCGAGATGCCAATCATCCAGCGTATTTCATCAATGGTACTCAGGTTAGTCCTTATCAGATTCGTATGATCAAGATGGAATTGTTTAAGCGGATCGCGAAGTCGGCACAGGATACCACAATAAATGGCACCCTGTACCATGGCTCCGTACATGTGGATACCGATGAGGATTATTTTGCTGCCCGTATTTCCTTGCCAGATCTTATCGAAAAGTATACTGGCTTACCGCTCGAAAATGTCATCGTACATTGGAGAAGTTCCACAAACCGTTATAGTTATGAGAATGAAATTGGTAGGATAATCGAAAATAATTTTCCGCTTTATTCATTCAAGATCGGAAATTTATCGGTTCAAAA
>NZ_ASZT02000285.1:0-1845 GCF_001006065.1 Sphingobacterium sp. IITKGP-BTPF85 | reverse complement strand
AATAAGGGATACTTATCGCCTCATGCTGATCACCTACTAACCGTGAATATGGATAAAGCATTTGTCTGTTTCCACCAGGATTAATCGGATATGTAAAACTAGCACCTTGATCAGACAAGCTACGACTGTATTGCATAGAAGTTCCTATTTCCAATCGATCAGCAGCTCTATAAGTAATATCAGATTTTAAGGTATAGCGATTCCCTTGATTGGTCACCAAGTGATCCAAATTCCGATCAAACCCTAACCCTAATCGAGAGCTCATCCGCTTGCTTTGCGTAGTATAACTCAGACTGTACTGTTGATTTCTTCCAAGCCTATAAAAATACTTGGAGATATCATCACGATAATTCTGATTACTAAAAGCCTCGATTTGGTTCAGCCCCTCCTCCTTCGATATTTTCCCTAAATCAACATTCCATAATAACTTCACAACTGGTGAAAGTATAGAAGTGGCATTATTAGTAGAGCTCAAAGCGGATTTATAGAATCCCTTATCATATAGAAACTGCTCCACATCGATAAAATCAGAAGAAGACATCTGCTGAATATAACTTAAATCAGGTTTTTCGAGTACGGTATAATTCACTCCCACTTCAAATCGTCGTTCTGATTGCCCTAGATTTTTCTTTGATTTTAATACAATAACTCCATTTCCGGCCCTTGCCCCCCATATAGAAGTTGCAGCCGCGTCTTTAAGAATTGTTACAGATTCAATATCATTAGGATTGAGCGTACTGAGATCTCCATCATATGGAAAGTTGTCCAAAACGACCAGCGGTTTCTGAAGTCCTTCCGAAAATGAGCTCAACCCTCTGATGATGATATTAGCTCCGGGTTTTCTTTTATCAAATTGAATTCCTGGAACCGTAGATTCCAACCTGTCCATGATATTATAAGATACACGTGCTTGTAACAGTTTATTTGAAATTTGTTCGAAACTTCCTGTAGCACGTTCTTTAGAAATTGATTGATAGCCATCATTATAAACAATGACCTCTTCTAGATCTCGCATCACAGGTTCTAATACCACAAGTAGTGTATCTCCGACATTGAAGTGGACAGTCTTTGTCTTATAATTGATATGAGAAAAAGAAATAATTCCTTGTTTATTTTTCACCTTAAGAGTGAAGACACCGTTCAAATCTGTCGTAGTCTGTAATTCCGTATTTTTTTCAATAATAGAGACATCCCCAAGAGGCATCCTCTTTTCATTAATCACTTGGCCTTTCAATAGTGTTTGTGCATTCAAAATTGTCAATACTTTTAACAATAAAAAAGTCATGCATAGTATATTTTTCATATCAATCCGCATTTAGTATAACTGGATCAATAAAAGGTGCTTGGTAATGACGATCAAGCAGATTACGCATGGTATAAGTTTGTATGTTTCCATTTGGATGAATCCAGACATAGAATGGAAAACCATTAAATGGAAATAATCGATGAAGATAATCATCTTCAATAATGGAATAGATCGAATGAATTGCAAGTGCCCTGTTTTTCAGAGCTGCATTTAATTTATCTATCTTTTGAAGATTATCTCTGGTAATAACAGGGTTAACCATGACCACATTGATATTATCACCATATAACTTTTTATAATGGTTTATTTCACTTTGATGTATAAGACAGGGAGAGCAGGTTGTCGACCAGAAGTCTAATACCAATAGTTTGCCCTTGTAGGCTGATAAATTTGACTTACTTAATACCCCATTGTTATAAATCATAAATTCTTGTTCCCAAAAATCATCAGGCATAGCATCACCTATATTTAAGGGTCGATTAGTCAAAAGCCCCTCCACCCCGCTGTCCTTGCGGGGCGTCTGAGCTGATAAACATAAA
>NZ_ASZT02000284.1:0-1858 GCF_001006065.1 Sphingobacterium sp. IITKGP-BTPF85 | reverse complement strand
TTTAAGAACATACCCACGTTTACATAGAGCATTTGGTTATTTATATGCTGGTGCTATTTTAATTGTTGCAGCACCCTCTGGTTTTTTAATCGCAATGCAAGCTAACGGTGGACCAGTTGCTCAGATTGCCTTTACATTACTTGCAATATTTTGGTTTTACGTTACACTTCAAGCTGTTCTAAGAGCAAAAACGGGAGATTTTAAAGCGCATAAAAATTTTATGATCAGAAGTTTTGCATTGACATGTTCGGCATTAACTTTGCGCTATTGGAAACTTGTATTAGTTTATTTCTTTCATCCCTATCCCATGGACCTATACCAATTGGTGGCCTGGTTAGGCTGGATTCCAAATCTAATAATTG
Organism: Sphingobacterium sp. IITKGP-BTPF85; assembly: GCF_001006065.1. Taxonomy (NCBI): domain Bacteria; kingdom Pseudomonadati; phylum Bacteroidota; class Sphingobacteriia; order Sphingobacteriales; family Sphingobacteriaceae; genus Sphingobacterium; species Sphingobacterium sp. IITKGP-BTPF85. The sequence continues at coordinate 1,496 of NZ_ASZT02000284.1, read as the reverse complement.
CAGAATGGATAATTAACCGTAATAAATAATATGAAAAGACTTTTCTATATTGCACTGGCATTCGTCATGCTAACCTCTTGTAATAGTAAAACAGATAAAAAATCTTCAGACCAATCAGTTTCGGGAGCTATGGTCGAAAATGAGATTCATCCAGAATTATATGGAAATTGGGTAGGCGATTTTACTGTAGATGAAAAAGTTTCGGAAGAAATTCTTGAAAAGCAAGGCGAGTTTCCTGCTGAATTCGATTATAGTCCTAAAATTAATTTGACAATTAAAAGAATTACAGCCGATACAGTCATTGCGCAAAATGTGGTAAAAGGAAATTTAAGACCTTTGGTAGGGAAAATAGAAGAAAATGGAAATTTGATCACCTTTATCTTGGATGAGCCCGGAGATAAAAAATCTGACGGAAGATTTGAGTTCAAATTGAATAAAGATACTTTAGAGGGGGCTTGGACAGCATTTGATCAAAGTGTAAATGTGAAAAAAAGGAATTTCAAATTAATAAAAAAACAGTTCGTTTATAATGCTAATCTCATGTTACCTAATGATGAAAATAGCGAACCATTAATTGATTGGTATGCGTCAAAAAAGGAATCAAAGACGATGGCAGACGGAGATTCAACTTACACCTTTATTAATGATTTATATCGTGCAGCATCGCCTGTTGTATATACGCTCAATGCGTCAAAAACAAAGCTCACAGAAGCCGATTTAAAAAATTTGAAGAAGTTGGATTTAGAGATTATTCGAAATACTATTTTTGCACGTCATGGATATGCTTTTACTAAAATTAATGTGCGTCAATTCTTTGATCCGGTGGATTGGTATGTGCCGGTTTCCAATGATGTAACAAAAGAGCTAACGCAATTGGAACGTGATAATATTGCCCTATTAACACGTTTTGAAAAGTTTGCAACTGATAACTATGATCATTTTGGTCGTTAGGTACAAATTGTATCTGATATACATAATAAGTTTCGCCTAAAATTTACTTAAGTTTGATATCTAAAATTTAATCATTGAGCACTATCCTAATCATCGACGACGAAGAAAAGATTCGTACACTACTTGCTAGAATTATTACCCTAGAAGGCTTTGAAGTATTTCAAGCTTCAGATTTAAAGAAAGGATTGAAACGCTTGGAAGAGCAAGATATTGATGTTGTAATCTGTGATGTTAAATTACCCGACGGAAGTGGTGTAGATAGCACAAAAGTAATAAAAGAGAAGTACCCGTTAATTGAAATTATCTTGTTGACAGCATATGGAAATATTCCGGATGGCGTACAGGCAATTAAAAATGGAGCTTTTGATTACATTACCAAAGGAGACGATAACAATAAGATTATTCCATTAGTAAATAATGCAAGCGAAAAGGTAGCATTGGCAAAAAGAGTTCAAAAACTCGAAAAACAGCTAGGAGACCGCTATTCCTTTGACAAGATTGTCGGAAAATCGAAACCAATATTAAATGCAATTGATTTAGCAAAA
>NZ_ASZT02000283.1:0-2015 GCF_001006065.1 Sphingobacterium sp. IITKGP-BTPF85 | reverse complement strand
GCCTCCATGGAGGCCCTTTTAACATAAACTATAAGCAAACTAAACATTTTAAAATTTATACGTCAATGTTGTCATGAAACTTCTTGGAGGAATTGGATTCACACTGTAGTTTTCATGGATATAATAATTGAAAGCATTATTAACATTAGACATTTTAGCTAAAATGCTCCATTTTTTATATGTATAACCAGCAGAGATATCTACTGTTGTGAATGGGCTAACAGTAATTAAACGGTCAACAACATCTCTCACATTGATTTTTGTATTATTCCAACCGGCATTTCTTCTTCCAGTGTAAAATGCAGAAACCCCAAATTTCAGACCTTTAGCACCACCATTTTGCAAAGTATAGAAAATAGTTCCATTGGCTGTATGTGCTGTTGTTCCCACCAGACGCACATCTTCCTCATTACCAGAAACCTCCGTAACTTTAGAACTACCGTTGACAACAGTCGTGATCTTTGTGATCGGACTTGTCTCCGTATAGCGCATGTAGTTGTACGAGTATCCGGCCAAGATATCTAGTCCTGGTAAGATAGAACCAGTTACATCTACTTCAACTCCATCTGAAGATGTTTTACCAGAAAACTCTTTCATGTTTGTATCACCATTATCAGTTCCATCAGATTTCACCAATAATTGCTGAGCAAAGCGATTGTTATTGATTCTGTAAACCGATGCATTCAGGGTTAAACGACCATTGAAGAAATCATTTTTAACACCTGCTTCGTACTGATCAATCGTTGAAGGCCCCATTGGCTTATAATCAACATCATAACCTGCGTTTGATGTGAAGTTATTCGCGTAAGTTACATAAACACTAGAGCTCTTAATCGGTTGATAAATCAAACCAAATTTTGGCGACCATGCCTGATCAACTTTAGCACCAAGTTCATTTTTGTTTGCATCTAGGTTCTTTACTTCCTCTGTTTCACCAGTTGCATAGGTGTATTTATCTGCATATGGAGTTCTTTGGTAAGTATAACGTAATCCCGCTAATACTTTGAATTTTTCCGAAACTTCAATTAAATCTTGAAAAAATACACCATAACGGTAAATATTAGTCGTTGTTCTGGTCAAATACTCTGCACCAGGCATATCTGTGCGCAAACCTTTGCCAGAAGGTAAATGAGCCGCCGTTTCACTCGGATTAAAGACATAAATAGAATCATAAACATTGACTTTTAATGCCCCTTGCTTATCATAATAATTAATACCGTCTATAAAGTATGCATATGCTTTTGTATTAGACTGATCAGCATCAGCTCCGATTAAGATCTTATGCTTGATAGCACCTGTTTTAAAAGTTCCGGTTAAATTCAACTGCTGATTGAAAGTAAGTTCATCCGATTTTGAACGCGTCAAATTACGTGGCGCGATACCCTGTGCATTTGCTTGAACCCTATCCGATCCGTAGTAATCACGTCCATAACTTTGATAACTCGCAATTGCATTCAACTTCCAGTTATCATTAAACTGATGATTTAAGTTGATCTGCCATTTGTGGTATTGGTTTTATTATATGCCCACAAGGTATTCATAAAAGTATTGCGACCAACATCCTGATTCAATTTACCGTCTACCGATCCAATACCAAAATCTGGTGTGTAATCGCTTTTTAGGTAATCAAACATAAAGTTGATATCCGTACGGTCATTGATCTTATATAAAATAGAAGGATTGACATACAATCTTTTTGAGTCGACATGATCTCTAAAACTTCCAGATTTTTCATAGGTACTGATTACACGGAAAGCAACCTTATCTGAAATAGGCCCGTACACATCAACCGTTGGTTTGTAAAAATCATAACTTCCAACACGGAATGAAGCTTCACCCCCATATTCAAATTTAGGTTTCTTAGTTACTAAATTCACGACAGCACCCCCAGTTACACCACCATATAATAATGCGGCACTACCTTTCAATATTTCTACCGACTCTAAAGTACTCGCTTCAATAGATCCACCGTTATTGGTACGTGCACCATTTTTGAAAATATTATTCGCACCAAG
>NZ_ASZT02000282.1:0-2016 GCF_001006065.1 Sphingobacterium sp. IITKGP-BTPF85 | reverse complement strand
TCTGGACCATCCAATTCAGGATGGGCACATTTCTTCAAATGTTTTCTTATTTGTTTCTTATTATAAATCATGTGTATCCGTAACGAGCTTCAATTCCGAATGCTCTAGAAAGGAGGTATTCCAGCCGCACCTTCCGGTACGGCTACCTTGTTACGACTTAGCCCCAATTATCGGTTTTACCCTAACACGCTCCTTGCGGTTACATGCTTTAGGTACCCCCAACTTTCATGGCTTGACGGGCGGTGTGTACAAGGCCCGGGAACGTATTCACCGCGTCATTGCTGATACGCGATTACTAGCGAATCCAACTTCATGAGGTCGAGTTGCAGACCTCAATCCGAACTGTGAACGGCTTTTAGAGATTAGCATCATATTGCTATGTAGCTGCCCGCTGTACCGTCCATTGTAGCACGTGTGTAGCCCCGGACGTAAGGGCCATGATGACTTGACGTCGTCCCCACCTTCCTCACAGCTTACGCTGGCAGTCTGTTTAGAGTCCCCACCATTATGTGCTGGCAACTAAACATAGGGGTTGCGCTCGTTGCGGGACTTAACCCAACACCTCACGGCACGAGCTGACGACAGCCATGCAGCACCTAGTTTCGTGTCCCGAAGGACTGATCCGTCTCTGGATCATTCACTAACTTTCAAGCCCGGGTAAGGTTCCTCGCGTATCATCGAATTAAACCACATGCTCCTCCGCTTGTGCGGGCCCCCGTCAATTCCTTTGAGTTTCAATCTTGCGACCGTACTCCCCAGGTGGATAACTTAACGCTTTCGCTTGGACGCTTACTGTGTATCGCAAACATCGAGTTATCATCGTTTAGGGCGTGGACTACCAGGGTATCTAATCCTGTTTGATCCCCACGCTTTCGTGCATCAGCGTCAATACTAACTTAGTGAGCTGCCTTCGCAATCGGAGTTCTAAGACATATCTATGCATTTCACCGCTACTTGTCTTATTCCGCCCACTTCAAATAGATTCAAGTCCTACAGTATCAAAGGCACTGCGACAGTTAAGCTGCCGTCTTTCACCACTGACTTATAGGACCGCCTACGCACCCTTTAAACCCAATAAATCCGGATAACGCTTGGATCCTCCGTATTACCGCGGCTGCTGGCACGGAGTTAGCCGATCCTTATTCTTCAGGTACATTCAGCTTTCTACACGTAGAAAGGTTTATTCCCTGACAAAAGCAGTTTACAACCCATAGGGCAGTCATCCTGCACGCGGCATGGCTGGTTCAGAGTTGCCTCCATTGACCAATATTCCTTACTGCTGCCTCCCGTAGGAGTCTGGTCCGTGTCTCAGTACCAGTGTGGGGGATTCTCCTCTCAGAGCCCCTAGACATCGTAGCCTTGGTGAGCCGTTACCTCTCCAACTAGCTAATGTCACGCGAGCCCATCCATATCCTATAAATATTTGATCATAATCCGATGCCGGTTAATGATGTTATGCGGTGTTAATCTCTCTTTCGAGAGGCTATCCCCCTGATATGGGTAGGTTGCTCACGCGTTACGCACCCGTGCGCCACTCTCATCAGTTCGTAGCAAGCTACTCCCTGAATCCCGTCCGACTTGCATGTATTAGGCCTGCCGCTAGCGTTCATCCTGAGCCAGGATCAAACTCTCCATTGTAAAATGAAGTGTAAGATCAAGACTATTTATAATAAATAGAATTGTCTTGTATTTTAATTTCTAATTCTAAAATTGAACAGGTTGATTTTTTTAACTTTCGTTGTTTCTCAACACTACTCGTTACGTTACATGATTATATTTTTAAAGAACTTCTGTCGCTTCCGCATCTCGCTTCGGCCTGTATGATGTCGCATTGCGCCGTTATCGATCTTGTTTCTGTTTCCCTTCGTTTCCGTTGGGACTGCAAAGGTAGAAATCTTTTTGGTATATCCAAAATAAATGTGAAAATTTATTTTTTTGTTTTCCTGCTGTTTCTGCGTTTAACCTGAATTAAACCCTTCTTTTCAGTGCCTCCCTTCGGATCAGCCGTTCCTCCTC
>NZ_ASZT02000281.1:0-2030 GCF_001006065.1 Sphingobacterium sp. IITKGP-BTPF85 | reverse complement strand
AACGTTTAGGACGCAAGTGAACAAATATAAATGAACTATTGCCAATACATTACTATAGGAGAATTTTGTTGCTCATACGTTATCTTAATTACAGTTGTATATGCTTATCGTTTAGATTTTATTATCAAGTATGTTTTGAATAAATGCATCCGCAGCCAGAGATTTTACAGTATTCTTGTTTAGAATTCCTTTATGCTTTTTTAAAGTGTATTCTGCCGCTTTAAACCATTCCATCGGAATTCGATCTATTTCTTTGTCGGGGATGAATGAATAAGAAGAATTTAGTGAACTAATTTTTACTACTGCTGTTTTTACTTCACTGGAGTAATTACTGAGTTTCGAGACATCAATACTATCCTCAATTCTGTTTTTTAGATAATTATTGTTTAGCAATCGTACTTCTGTCAGTTTAATTATTTCAACAAAATGGGCTATTGACAGGTCCTCAAAACCATTCCACCAATAATCGTAAAGATTTTTGTTGTTAGTATTAAAATAATCCTTTCGCTCAATCTCTGATAATAAATGTCCAGGTCTTATATAACTTTCATCAGGAATATCACCCCACACTGCAGACCATCTCACCGTCTTGGAATAATAAAAAGTTCCGCAAAAGGCATCGTCACTGCAGCGATCGATAGTTAGGCCTAAAGATAAATAAAATCCATTTTCCAGTTTCTTTGAAAAGAAACCTTGCGCACCGGTTATTGACTCTTTAAAAAAACTATATTCTAATTTTTCTAAAGAAATTCTAACTCTGGAAATTAATTTATCTTTTGTCAATTTCATACTTTTATTTAACAGTGAATTCGTTGTCTCTATAAAATTAGTCATTATTTGATTTCATAACAATGACCTCTCTGTAGATATCGAAAATCCCTTAAAGAATCAAAATTGGCTAGAATCTATAACTAGAGAAGTTTAATTGAATTAACGTCTAGGGCGTGGCTTTTCTTTACATATTATACCAATCATGCCCAACCATTTTTACATTCCGTATTCCGTCGTTGTGTATCGGTTTGTTTGAATATCCATAATAGTGCAATAATGGTCTTTTGTTGTTCATCTTTACGAAGTATCTCAAGTTTGTTAAATGCAATTTTAGTAGGGAACGATTTTAAAATTACAACTGGAGTAAAGGTAGGTTTAAGTGGTATACTGGCAATTGCTTGTATGTATGTATCGGTAGTATAATTTACTTTTTCGGGAATTGAATTGAAAATATAATTCCTTAACAATGTGAAAACAAGTTCAAATTCAAATTTGGCGTGATTTAATATTAATGTACTGCCTTGAGTAAATTCAATTTTATCCTGAGCTATTTGATTTATTAGTTTATAAAATTCTTCCATTAGTATTTCGAATAATGATAATTAATTTTTAATGCTTTCATTACGAAAAGTAGCTGAGTCAGTTTTCATCATATATTTTTAAACCGGAGCTTTTCTCTACTTCCAATCTGTCAAATGCCACTTTGCCAATTCCCAATTATTGTCCGGATCGATTCGATAGTCAAACTGTCTAGGGGAGGAGTTGGCTGTAATAATTTCTTGGAGAAAACTATTTGAGATTTCAGGATCGTATACTCGCCAAATTAATTCTCGCGTTTTATTCCAGGTTATTCTTGCAAGAAATAAGGCATTAGGTTTATCCTTATCCGGGCCTTTTATTTCATTATCCAAATAATCGCCATAGTTATCAATTACTTCAACTTCACTTTTTGAAGGCATTCCATTGTCGATTAAATCGTCTAGATCTATCATAATCGATAAGTGCCATGCGAAAACTATTTTTGGTTCAAATTCCCTTAAAGCATTATTGACCACGGCCACACCTGGAAAATTATCTTGCTTAAAATTTAACACTGAATAGGATTCATCGGGTATCAATACTTTGTAATCTGTCATATATCTCACAATCTTAACATTTTCTCAATGCTTATTACCCTTATAAATCCACATTGGTTCTGTATGGCCTGCACGCGAGTAATCCCATTTTTTGTAGAATTCTGTCGCATCACCATCAGCAGT
>NZ_ASZT02000280.1:0-2043 GCF_001006065.1 Sphingobacterium sp. IITKGP-BTPF85 | reverse complement strand
CCTGTAACCAACGTTGCACGTTCCATATTCCAATTCCTCCATCTCCTCCTTGGATAAATTGGTATAATTTGGCCAAAGGGTAAGCTCCAAATGTCTTAGAATTGAAATCAAAAAACTCTGTTGCTAATCCAAGTGCTGTTTTCCAATTTGTTTTGACAGAATCGCTTTCTGGAATATATACTGTATAAACATGCACTCCTTGGTTGCTCTTCGCGGAGTCAACAACAAATTTTGGATCTGCAGCCCAAACAAAGTCATGGATGTTTTTAGCAACATAGTGCCATTGGACTTTATTATCTTTTGCTTTAATCCTTGGTTTTCCAACATAGCCTTTTACTTCTGTAGGGTTTTGTAAAACACCGGATGCGCCTAGAATATAATTTTTGTTGATATTGATGGTGATATCAAAGTCTCCAAATGGGGCGATAAATTCGCGTCCAATATACTCATCTAAGTGCCATCCAAATTCATCAAAATGTGCCATTTTAGGATACCATTGCGCCATGGATAAGGCGACTCCTTCTTTAGAATTGCGTCCCGATCTTCTGATTTGTTCAGGGACTTGGGCTTCCCAGTTCATCTCAAATGTTGCGGTTTCGCCGTCTTCAATTTCATTAGGAAGGGTCACTTCTAAAATGGTACCATCAACTTTGAAATTGGTGTTGTTACCATTCATCGTTAATGATTTTATTTTTTGATAACCAATTTGTTTTGCTGTTAATGTAGCAATACGGCTCTGGTATTTGGGTTTATCTTTTGTTCCAAGATTGGTGGTCATTCTTTTGTCTGGATCGGCAATGTTTGCCAGTCTGTTGTCCATCATTGATCCTGGTTGAAAGGCGTTGAAATACAGGTGGAAATACACTTTTTTGAGTGATTGTCCTGAATTATTACTGTATTTCAATTGCATATTTCCGTCATATTGATATGTCTTCTCATTCACATCAATGTTCATTTTATAATCTACGGTCTGTTGCCAATAGCCTTTTCGTTGTGCTGTTGCTGTCTGAAAGACGAACAATCCTACGATTAATGTGTAGAGGTATTTCAAATTCATGGTCCAAATTTACAAAAATGATTAGGAATTTGTTGAACTTAAAGAAGTGCTGTTTTGTAATATTTGTTTGATAAAGGGTTGTTTTTACATCTTTCAATTGTTATTTTAGATATATATCTAATCAAATTTATATGGAGGAAACCTATTATAAATCTTCAGGAAAAGCTCCGATTGGGGGAGTCCTATTTGCTATTGTTGCTGGATTATGTGCTTCTGTTATTTTAGCTATTGTTTATATTGCTTTGCAATGGTTTATACCACTTGTGTATTTCAATTTTTTAATCACATTTGGATTAGCATATGGTTTATTTTATGTCATTGATGTTCTTCTAAAGATAGGAAAAGTTAGGAACAGGATGATTGCACTTTTGCTTACTTTGATCTGTACTTTGGTTGCCTGTTATGCGCAATGGTGCTTATTTGTTTCTTTGATGTTTAATGCGGAAGGTACAATGGGAGGTGATATATGGGTGAAGTCTTCCTTTAATTTGGATGGTTTTTTATACTTTCTATTTCACCCAACGGATACCTTTAGCGGGATTCAAGAATTAAATGCAGTTGGAACTTTTTCTCTACAGAATGTTGTGAGTGGCTGGCCTTTGTGGATTTTATGTGGTATTGAGGCGGCTACCATTATTATCTATCCTATGGTATTAGCCTTTTCGGGTAAGACAACTGAACCTTTTTCTGAGAGGGGTAATGAATGGATGAGAAAAAGGGAACTGGAAAAACAAATTGCTTATATCCAAGATAAGCAGATACTCGAACAGAATTTGCAAAAAAAAGATTTTACAGGCCTACAAACGTATCTTCAAAGTGATGATTTGGGTGCTACGTTTGCAACTGTCACGATTTATGAATCTGACGCTGATAATTATCAATATATTTCAGTGGTTAATCATAAATTGGGCACAAATAAGAAGGGCGATATTGTTGATAATAAGACGAATGTCCTTACATACTTCAAGATCCCTGAACGTAGTCTT
>NZ_ASZT02000279.1:0-2075 GCF_001006065.1 Sphingobacterium sp. IITKGP-BTPF85 | reverse complement strand
AAACTGCATCGTTACTTTGGCGATCATATAGTCTGCAGACTCCTGTACGATGGTGGTACTAGTTTTACAGTTTAGCTGCTCACCTTTTTGCTTTTTCAAAAAGCTGATAACTTCTGAACGGCTGTTTGTCTTCACCTCAGAGGCTTGTACTTTTTGACTAAAATCTGCTGTAAACAACTGCTCTACTCCTGCCGATTGTCCCTCTGTCATAACCGCAACATAATGATCAATGGCGAGATCTGCTGTAGATAAATTGACCACTGCTTTTTAGGATTTGATACCTCTGGTTTGCCTGCTGCCATAGTGAATGTAGATACTGCGATCAAGGCTGCTGCCGCGAATGTTTTTGCTAAAGTTTTCATAATGTCTTTATGTTATATTGTTAGTTTTATCTTATTTGTTGATTCAAAAGTAGGGTGTTAATCGTCCCAACCCGATGGCAATTAGACTAAACCAACTAAAAACTCGGTGAATGAAGGAAATAGATACGTGAAGTTGTAACCTATCATTTCTTTTGTTAAATTGGAAAGGATTACCAAACTAATAACGAATTAAAATATGCAAACACTAATTCACCCTGAAGATTTTATAAATAAGCGATTTGACAAAGCTTGGTTCAACTGGGATTGTTGTTAATCATTTAATTTTATGGATGATTTTCTTTTTCCTTTGATTTTATTTCTCATCTTCATAGGTACACCAATTGTCGTGGGATTATTGATATATATAATACCTAAAAAACTGGGATACCCAAGGTTTGCAAGATATCTGCTATTTACCTATGGTTTTATTTGCCTATTATTTACATGTTATCTATTTTTTAGTGATTATTTTTTTACAAAATCTGATGCGCTCAAACTTGTTGAAGAACAAGCGATAACATTAGTAGATGAATTTAAGATCAGTAACTATAACTCATCGTTTGCAATTGGTGAGAGTTATGAAACATTTACGCTTAACATCTCTAATTTGGATAAACAAAAAGCTATTTCGAAAATTATAAATTCCAAAAATTTCCATTCGAACGAAGATTCTAATCACATTGTATCTTATAATTCATTAAATCAATATTGGGGTCCAAAAATTACACAGAATTATGAAACAGAAGATGCTTATGTTAGGGAGTATTTTAAACCCAGTGGACAAAATAATTATACTCCTACTTTTAGAAAAATTACGATAAGCAAACTGAAAAATGAATTAATATATGAGGATATAGACGAATAGAATCATTCTGTAAAAACGTCTAATACTATTTAATTATATTTTTATTCAATCAAGTTTGACACCTTTGTTTATAAGCGGAAACACATTGTGCCATGGTCATGGCGGACAAAATGGACTGGAATTAGTATTTACAGCTTGGTTAGCTTTACCAATTTTAATACTATTTAGTTTTGTATTTAACCGTATATTCAAGCCAACGAATTTTTATAAAAAAAAATGAACAAATAAGAAATCACCATTGTCAACAGGCTCTTTGCGAAAGAATAAAATTGTAAGTCTTCCATATACACTTGAAAAAAAATCACTTAGTAAAAAGTATAATAACAAATATGTCCAAGACCAAATAGACAAAATTGAAAAACTTAGTGGATCGACAATTTCAATTAAGAATATAGGTAAAACAAGTTCAGAGTATAAGAAACCTTGTATATGTTGTAAATCTGAATTTTACATTCTTATCACAAACTACATTTCGATTGACTCTCCATTAACGTGTGGTACATGTAACAAATCTGTCCCAATTTATAAGCTACCAAAATTTTACGACTTTGGTTATATGCCAATTTTAAGTTGGGAAACAAACTATCAAGCTTGTGATAGCTTACAAATGAATTGTGAGGTCGGAGAACGTTGGTCTTTAAATCAGATGCAAGAAACAAAATCACCATTATCAAAGCAAGGTTTGGATATATGTAAACAAATTGAAGAACAAACGACAATTCCAACATTTTATTATTTATACAATTACAGGAAAAATAGTGGAGATGATAAAAATAGTGGACTTGCAAATAAAATCGGCGTACTAGTTAAGCAGTTTTTTTAAGATTTTGTTTTTTGTTATTGAAATT
>NZ_ASZT02000278.1:0-2184 GCF_001006065.1 Sphingobacterium sp. IITKGP-BTPF85 | reverse complement strand
CTTGTAAACGGGAGAAGAATGACAAATATTGGATTATTCAGGGCCTATATTAAAGCCTATGCAATACAAAATCCAGACATTCACCAGGATTTAACCCTATTAGTGCGTCAGTTGGCGCCAAATGAATATGGACTTCCTTTGGAACTGTATATGTTTACTAAAGGAACACAATGGTCATTTTTTGAGGATACGATGTCCGATATTTTGATCATTTATTTGCAGCTATTAAATCTTTTGACTTAGAAGTCTTTGAACTGCCTGCATCTGATGATGTTCGGATGCATTTAAATCAAATACATGTGCCATCAATTTCAAAGCCCCAGAACATACGGTAGCATTTCTTTAATCTGGAGCTAAAAAATATTCAATTCATTAGTGCAACCTATTTCTAAAAGATTTTGCCATAGCAAAGATCTACTTATAAAATTCTGAAAAGAATGAAAACTTATTTGGAGTGATTCCGTTGTAGTATTATGGGTTTTTAATATGAAGAAAATACCCCACTGACATCATGCAATATTAACAACAAAAACAGACCACAACATTATTTTATTTCAACTACATAAGCTTAATACGTTGAATCTTAAAATCAAACTTTAATGAAATTAACTAATCTCTTAAAGCTAAAGAGCACCTTTGTGCCTGGTATTATTTTACCCAGTCTCATCTTTATACTTGGTATTACTTTTTTATCAAGCTTTTTCCCGGTGAGAGCAAATTACTACCTGAATATTCTAAAAACTTTCTTGTTTCAAAATATGAACTGGCTCTATGTCATGGTTGTAACTATTTTTGTGCTCTTCCTACTTTTTTTAATATTTAGCAAATATGGAAGCATAAGATTAGGTGCCAATGATACGAAACCTGAGTTCTCCTTTTTCTCATGGATATCTATGTTATTTGCAGCCGGTATGGGTATTGGATTAATGTACTTCAGTGTCGCAGAACCGATGTCCCACTACACAGATCCCTCGGTAGCCGGACTAACGTCCGCTTCACGTGCTAAAGACGCTCAATTATACACGTTTTTCCATTGGGGTATACATGCCTGGGCGATATATGGAGTAGTTGGCCTTTCATTGGCCTATTTCACGTATCGGTATAAATTACCCTTATCATTAAGAAGTTGTTTTTATCCAATACTAAAAGACAAAATACAAGGTCGTGCTGGCGATATTGTTGACATGTTTGCTTTGTGCAGCACTTTCTTTGGTATTACAACCACATTGGGTTTTGGTGTAGTGCAGCTCACTGCCGGCTTAGTACATCTGGGAATAATTCCAGAAAGTAATTTTATGTATCAGGTTATCATCGTCATCGTAATCATGACCATCGCCATTCTGTCGGCTACATCTGGAGTTACGAAAGGTGTTAAAATATTAAGTCAAATAAACATAATAGCGGCATTGGTTCTGATGTTATTTGTCCTTATTTTAGGTCCGACTACTTTTTTATTGGGAACATTTTCTGAAGGTTTAGGTGAATATATTAATGCCTTCTTTCATCTCACATTTAATACCCATGCACATGAACCCGAGCGTCAGCATGGTTCTTCAATTGGACTATACTCTATTGGGCCTGGTGGATATCCTGGTCTCCATATGTAGGTCTATTTATTGCTAAAATATCCAAAGGAAGGACAATTAGGGAGTTTATCAGTGCTGTGCTCATTATACCTTCAGTATTTAATTTTATGTGGATGACTATATTTGGCAATAGTGCCATATGGATGGATCAACACCAGGCTAATGGTGCTCTTAGCGCTATAGTTGCTAATACTGATGTACTTCTTTTCAAATTTTTTGAATTCTTCCCGCTACAACAGATAACAAACATATTTTCCATTTTTATAATTTTCATTTTCTTTGTGACATCAGCCGATTCGGGCATTTATGTGATGAACAGTATTTCTTCAAACAATGCCGCAAAATCGCCTAAATGGCAGTATATTTTCTGGGGGGTGTTACTGGCCATACTTGCTTTAGTACTTCTAAATGCCGGCGGGCTAAAATCTTTGCAAACAATGACTTTGATCACAGCCCTCCCCTTTTCTATCATTATGTTATTGTTTTGCTACTGTCTCTGAACGCACTCACCAATCGATACTGAATATTCATGCGCGTGAATTTTCGCACTCCACAAACAATTGGTCCGGTGAATATTGGAAAGGAGCGCTTAGGACGT
>NZ_ASZT02000277.1:0-2187 GCF_001006065.1 Sphingobacterium sp. IITKGP-BTPF85 | reverse complement strand
AAAAAATATTAAATCAAGAAAATGCAATTTTACGTCGTCGTCAATTGGTTATATAATGGTCTTCATTATTGCATTATTTGGGTTAAAGAACAAGAACCGACTTTCACTTATTGATGTAATTCAATAAAACTTGATGACAGTAATTTGCTTTATGACTAGAAAAGTGTAATTTTAAGTTGCAATACGTTAAAATCCGATCCAATTTAGGCTATGCAAGCAATTGTATATCAAAATGAAAGTCGGTAACATAAGCCATTAAGGATGGTAAGAAGCTGATATTAACCTGTCAAGAGCTCGCTTTTTTAGTATGAGGTATGGTCATCACACCATGCTTTCTACTATCTGCGCACCTTTTGATTTAGGACTAGCTTTCCCCTTCCCTATTTGCACTTATGTTTTACTAAACGCCCTATTCTGGCGCACAGGATATGTTCTTTATAAAAATGGAATGGGCGAACCGATGACTCTGATCCTTGATCATGTCGTGGGTGGTTCTGTGGGTGGTTTTGAATCGTATCATCATAATTATTGTATGGTTATGAAAAACGATGTTACGGGTGGTTAGAGCTCTTTCGTTAGCTAAGCAAGGAGCAACTTCACACTTTGAAACCAGGGAGGACTAGTCCCTCACTTTCGCATCTGTTAATAGATTATGAAAATGTATCGCCAAAGCTAACGTGAAGCCGCTCACATGCCGCATATGTCAAAAGTATTAAAACTTTTTAATCATACAATAGCACGGAGCGATTTACACGACTTTCTCGGCGAAAAATTTAGTCCTTTTTTGGTTTCGAGAAAACATCGTTTATCAAGGCAAAATGCCATGACTTTTACATCGCTTATCCAAAGATAATAAAGAAGTTAGAATTTACAAAATAATATTTACTATTTTATGAAAACCGAAATTGAATATAAGATTGAATTTGGTAAGCAAGTTCAAAAATATCTAGTAAAATCTGGACTAAATGTCAAAGATTTCGCTACTCTTATTAATTCCAACGTAGATAATGTCAACGATATTATTTCTGGCAAGTCGGTTTAAATATTAGTAGGATGGTTAAAATTGCAAGTCTTTTTGGAATTGAATATTATAATTTTGCTAATCCAAATTTCCCAATTCCAACGAAATCAGAATTGACGATAAATTTAAAAGAAGTTCTCTCCAGAAGAAAAATTATAGGTGATAAATCAAATGATACCAAGAGACTTTTATCTAAAGAATTAGATAGGTTAATCAATGACGGATTCTTATGTATTCCTACCACATCTAAAATACTTCATAAAAAAATGGATGCTGAATTAGAAAATAGAAATCCTTCTGAGATAACTACACTATTGAGCCAACCACCTAGAAGTGAGTATATCAAAACTCTAGATCAGAGATATATAACACAAAGCATTTACATCCATAAGGACTATCTTGACGAATACTGTTCATTTTCAAAAGAGAAATTAGCTGAAATAATTTTATCAGAAGAAGTGAAACTGGGTCTTGATAAAAAATAAAAATCATTGAATTTATAAGTAATCCACTATACAACTTGAAAATTACAGATAGACAAAGTTTTATCCTGTTTCTAGGGTTATTGCGGGAGGATTTTATTAATAATCCTGAAGGTTGAGAAAACAAAACATTACCTACATTTTTTGAAGCATTGGCTACATATACCGAAGACATCCAAGGATACTACAACAACATAAACGCCAACATCAACGTAGATATACCAGCGTGGTCAACATTTGCAGATATTTTTAAAGTTGTATTACCCATCGATTTCCCTCAAAGACATTGATTCTATATGAAAGACGATAAAAAAAGAAGATGCAGTAAATTACGTTGTATAGTTGGAGGAAAACAAAATTGTCTAATGATAAAAGTAGGCGACTTGGATTTCCTTGAAGAAAGCACCATGGAAAATAACCATTAATTATTATAAGTAAAATGTTTTCAATAGAATTATTACAGGCTATTAATGATTGGCAAGCAACTGGAATAGGTAAAAACAAAACTCAAATTGCAGAAAGAATTATTCAGTATTCGAAAGAACTACCGGAAAAATTCAAACGTCTAAATTCGAAATGTTACCGTCAATTGGTGGATATACTGGAGCATTAAGTGACCCCGTCAAATCGAATTAATTTTAGGGAGGTATATTGCGTTTAATGCCCATATTCAACTGCCATACT
>NZ_ASZT02000276.1:0-2202 GCF_001006065.1 Sphingobacterium sp. IITKGP-BTPF85 | reverse complement strand
TTTCCCAATCCTCATCACTCAAAACAGCAAAGCCTCCTCCTTTCGTTTCAGAACTGCCCATATTGTTTACCAAAATATCCAGCCTGCCAAATTGTTGCAGTATTTCACCTACGACCTTTATCGTACCAGAGGACGTACTTAAATCGGCCGGAATAAAGTGTAATTTTCCATTATCCTGCAGAGGTTCATTTCTTGCTGTAATGATTACGGTCGCCCCGGCATAAAGCAACCGCTCCGCAATGGCCCTACCTGTTCCCTTTGTACCGCCAGTTACCAAAGCAATTTTGCCCGATAATTCATCATTAAAATTAAATTCCTGTTCCATGTTCTAAAATATTTAAAACAAAGGTCTGCGACACAGCCGGTTTACACAAGTACGGAAAAACGAATTGCATAGGGATAAATTTTTCCCCTATTGCACATTTTGAAACATAGCCATAGCTTTGTCGTATGTATGAAAAAAAAATACCCCTAGATCTAAATTGTGGTCTCGACCTCATCGGTGAAATACTGTATGGCAAATGGAAAATTCGTTTACTTTGGTTTATAAATGCAGGACATCAACGCCCAAGCGAACTCCAGCGCAAAATTCCCGGAGCCTCCCGCCGCGTATTGCATATACAGCTAAAAGAATTAGAACAGCACGAATTGATTGTAAAGAAAATATATCCGATTGTCCCTCCAAAAGTGGAATACAGCCTGACCGAATTTGGTAAAACTTTAATTCCAGTAATCGCGGCTTTAGGACAATGGGGCGATGATCATGAAGAGCGTTTACGAAATATCATTACGAAGCTTCAATAAATTAAAAATCACGAAGATACTGATAGATAAAACAACACTCTTATTGTTTTAAGAGACAACTCCTGTAGAATAGACAAGTGAGAATCGCCAATTTCAGATCATAGCAAGATAGGCAAATTGCTTTGCGACAAATAAAACTCCCGTTTACCGGATTTTTTACCGAGCTTTTCAAATTCACAAAAGATTCACCGAATCCTCCCCTCCATTTACCGAGTTTACCCGACTGTTCACCTGATTACCATTCCGACTTTTAGCCCCCTTATATACCTTTGATTCAATCAATTAAATAATTCACAAATCAAAAAAACTTAAAAAGCTAAAAATCATGAAAAATTCACTAAACTCAATCTTTATCGTATTTGCATTAATCGGAGCATTAGTCGCAATGACGAGCATGAGTTTGCAAAAGGAAAGACTCCGAGAAACACAAATCCCATGACGGTAATTGACAGTTACGTACAGATCGCTGCAGATGGCAATACAGAAGGTATACAGCACTTGTTCTCCGATGACTTCAAATGGACCCAATCATCCAATGCAAAAACAAAAACATACAGCAAATCAGAAGTTGTCAATTTTTTAAAGTCAAGCAAAGGACTAAAGCAGAACTGTAAAACAACCTACACCATCATGGAGAAAAATGAGAACTGTGTTATGGCCAAAGTAGAAATGAAGTATGACAATTTCACAAAAGTTGAATGTATCACCCTATGTAACGTAAATCAAGAATGGAGAATCAATCAAATCATCGAATCTTACAAATAGCAACGAGCCCACGCAACGAAAAAAGGTCTTAAAATTGAATTTTAAGACCTTTCCTATTTTATATAAATCTGTATAGACTATTTCATTAAGAAGCCACCACCGATCAAATCATTGCCTTCATAGAAAACAGCCGATTGACCAGGAGCAATACCTTTTACATTATGTACAAAGTCGATCTTTACCATGTCCCCCTGTTGTGAGATTGTAGATAGAGCACCTGCATCTTTATAACGCACCTTAGATATCGCTTCCATAGGCTGCTCCAAAGAAGCATATTTAACCAAATTTACATTGCGCACATAAGCGAATGATTTTTCAAGCTCATGTTCTTCACCCAGCACCACGGTATTACTCTCCGGAAGGATCTCGACTACAAACATCGGTTTACCCAATGCGATACCAAGACCTTTACGCTGTCCGATCGTAAAATAAGGATAACCGATATGCTGTCCTACCACAGTACCATCTGTTAGAATAAAGTTACCAGGACCGATCTGTTGATCCAAAGTAGGCACCTTATGTCTTAAGAATGCACGGTAGTCATTATCCGGTACAAAACAAATTTCATAGCTTTCCGCTTTATTAGCAAGCTCCACCTGTCCCATATCCAATGCCATCTGGCGAATTTCTTTT
>NZ_ASZT02000275.1:0-2241 GCF_001006065.1 Sphingobacterium sp. IITKGP-BTPF85 | reverse complement strand
CTACAGTCAAAAAGGAAGAGTTGATGCCGTAAATGGTCAAGTAAATAGAACCACTGGTGCAATTTCTTTACGTGCCACTTTCCCAAATACTGACAATATATTACGTACAGGTAGTACCGGTACATTAAAATTTGTGGAAACGCAAAAAGGAGTGATACAAATCCCACAAGTATCAACATCGGAGCTACAAGATAAAACCTTTGTATACGTTGTTGATAACAAAAATACGGTTCACCGCAGGTCTATCAAAATTGAGGGTAAATCCAATTCGAACTATATCATCTCAGAAGGGTTAGCTGTAGGAGACAGAATTTTAATGTCCGGTTTCGACAAGATTTCGGAAGGAGCTACCATCATTCCGATCAACAAGACCCAATAAAATACTTTTCCAATTTTTAATTAAACGCACTATAAATGCTAAAAACATTTGTTAATAAACCCGTATTGGCTACCGTTGTCTCCATGCTCTTAGTAGTATTAGGAGCTGTGGGGCTAAAGATGTTACCTGTATCCCGTTTCCCAGAAATAGCTCCTCCGTCTGTGGTCGTTTCTTTAAGTTACCCTGGCGCGAATGCCGAAACCGTCGCTAAATCTGTTCTCCTTCCAATTGAAGAAGCCGTAAATGGTGTAGAAGATATGACTTACATCCGTTCAACGGCCAGTAATTCCGGCTCAGGATCTGTTCAGGTGTTCTTTAAAACAGGTATTAATCCAGATATAGCTTCTGTAAATGTCCAAACCAGAATATCGAAAGCAATAGGTTCTATTCCTTCAGAAGTCAATGAAGCCGGTATCACGGTAATGCCTCGTCAATCTGGGGTAATCATGACCATCAACCTCTTTGCAGATTCCAAAGAAAGTATGTTTGATGAAACTTTTCTTCAAGCCTATTCCCAAATCAATATCATCCGGCCATTACTTCGTGTTGATGGCATTGCCCAAGTTTCTCGTGTTGGAGCACGTGATTACTCCATGCGTATGTGGTTGAATCCTGAAAAGCTAGCTTTGTTTAATCTAGTTCCTGACGATGTCATAACAGCCATTAAAGATCAGAATTTCGAAATTGCTCCCGGAAAATTTGGTGAAACATCCGATGAGGTATTTGAAACCGTAATTAAGCATAAAGGACGATTCAGTCAACCCGAGGAATTTGAAAACATTGTTATAAAAACAAATGAAGATGGTTCCGTATTATATTTACGAGACTTAGCCCGTATAGAGTTTGGCTCTTCTAACTTAGGTTCGGACAATAAAGTAAATGGAAAACCCGGATTAACCTTAAATATCACACAGACATCAGGTTCCAATGCCCACGATATTGATATCGAAGTGCGTAAAGTATTGGAAGAGTTATCCAAAACTTTTCCAGAAGGCATTAAATATGAAGTTTCCTACTCTGTAAGAGATCAGATTGACGCATCGATCTCTCAAGTAAAACATACTTTATTTGAAGCATTTATTTTGGTATTTATTATTGTTTTTATCTTTTTACAGGATTTTAGATCAACCATAATTCCAGCGATTGCAATTCCAGTCTCCCTAATAGGTACCTTTTTCTTCCTCAATCTATTCGGTTTCTCACTCAATGTGCTCACCATGTTTGCATTGGTACTATCGATAGGTATTGTTGTTGATGATGCCATTGTCGTCGTCGAAGCCATTCACTTAAAAATGCATGAGACAGGTATGAAAGCCAGGGAGGCAACGCTTTCCACGATGTCCGAAATCTCCGGAGCCATTGTATCCATTACCTTAGTCATGGCGGCCGTATTTATTCCGGTCGGTTTTATGGAGGGACCAGCAGGTATATTCTATCGTCAATTTGCTTATACCCTGGCAACAGCAATTTTGATTTCTGCTCTAACCGCCTTGACTTTAAGTCCGGCCTTATGTGCCTTGATTCTAAAAGCACCGGAACATGAAGATCAGACGGATCAGAAAGAAAAAAATAAATTTACCGCATATAAAAAACGCTTCTTCACGGCCTTTAACACCTCATTTGATAGCTTAACGTCACGCTACATTGTCGGTGTTAAATATCTGATCCGAAATAAGAAGATTGCCATTACAGGATTGATCGGTATTTCAGCAATCGGATTTACCTTATTACTTTTAGCACCCAAAAGTTTCATCCCTACAGAAGACGATAGTTTTGTGACCTATTCGCTGGCCATGCAACCAGGTGCTTCACTAGCAAGAACTACAGAAGTTTTAAAACAAGCAGATAGTATTCTTCAAAAA
>NZ_ASZT02000274.1:0-2274 GCF_001006065.1 Sphingobacterium sp. IITKGP-BTPF85 | reverse complement strand
GTATCCGGCCTACCAAGTACATATTGTTTAGTCTGATTACGAGGCCGATCTTTGTTTCATGAGCACAGAAGAAAAAAGAGAAAAGATGTTTTCCATGGTTGAGGATTGGAAAGCGAGCGGATTGACCCAAAAAGCATTTGGCCTATTGCACGGGATCAACGTTGCGACCTTGGGTTACTGGGTCGCCAAGTCCAAGGAACAGGGAACCGGTAGCAGAGGTTTATTGAGATGCCTTCGGATCAGCTGTGAAAGGGAACAAATAGAGATTATCTACCCTACGGGGGTGAGGCTGAAAGTACCGCGCGATCTTTCTCTGATATCGCAGCTTCTCCGATTGTAATACCATGTTTTCATTAGGATCATCTCACCGTTTCTATCTTTACGACGGTCATTGCGATATGCGTAAAGTTTTGATGGGCTTTGTGGCTTGGTTGTTTCGGTGATGCAACGTCAGCCGACCAGTGGCGAGGTGTTCGTTTTCCTGAACCGTAGCCGTACGCACATCAAGCTGCTGCACTGGGAACACGGAGGGTTTGTTCTCTACTACAAACGGTTGGAACAGGGTACTTTTGGCACACCCGCACTTAAAAAAGGTGAGCTGTCGTGGAGCGATCTGGTATTGCTCGTAGAGGGCGTCCAGGTTGTGAAAAGCATACAGAAAAAACGTTATTCATTACCACAAAAACAGCTTTTCTGATTGCAGGAATGCATGAAAATCCGTATCTTTAAGGTATGGAAACAGCGCTGGAAAACCTCTCGAAAGAAGACCTTCTGAAGGTCATTTCCAGCCGTGATGAAAAGATAAAATCACTTTCCAAAGACTCCTCTTCTAAAGATGAAAAAATCGAATATCTGGAATCCCAGCTTGCCATGTACAAGCGGATGCAGTTCGGCCAGAAGCGCGAGCGCTTCGAAGGCGACCCCAACCAGACCGAACTTCCATTTGAGGCAGAACCCGCAGAAGTAGAGCAGCAACAGGAAGAAGCCAAGCAGAAGATCGAGTATATCCGTAAACGTCCAAACCACAAAGGGCGTGCAAAGCTTCCCGAACATTTGCCGGTAATAGAAAAGCATATCCACCCTGAGGGTGACCTGTCTGAAATGGTGTGCATCGGCAAAGAGATCACCGAGGAACTGGAATGTGAGCCTGCAAAGTTCTACATCAACCGCTATATCCGCTATAAGTATGCCGCTAAAAACAGAGATGGCGTTAAGATCGGCGAGCTCCCTGAGCGTGTCATTGATAAAGGCATTCCTGGAGCCGGTCTGCTAGCGATGATCTTAACAAATAAATATGTCGATCATCTCCCGCTATACCGCCAGAAGCAGATCTTCGCCCGGGAGAACATACAGATCGCTTCTTCAACGATAGAGGGATGGACAAAGGAAGCCCTGATCAAACTCCAGCCGCTCTACGACCAACTGGTCTTCGACACAAAAGCAAAAGGATATCTACAGGTAGATGAAACACCTATAAAAGTATTGGACAGCGATAAAAAAGGCGCTGCCCATCAGGGTTATTATTGGGCATACCACGCTCCATTGGATGGGACTGTACTTTTTGATTATAGTCCTACCCGGGGCAGCAGTGCTCCCTTGCCCATACTGGGCACTTTCAAAGGCTATCTTCAGACGGACGGCTATGCCGTATATGAAAAGTATGGCAAGAAAAAAGAGATTACCCACCTGGCCTGTTGGGCACACGCACGCCGTGAGTTTGAAAAGGCACTGGACAATGATCGTCCGAGAGCTGAAAAGGCACTACTGATGATACAGGATCTCTATAAAGTAGAGCGCGGGGCAAAAGAAGAACAACTGTCCGCTGATCGGATAAAGGAAGTGCGATTGGAAGAATCGTTGCCGGTCATCAACGAAATGGGCAAATGGATCTTTGAAGAGATAAAAAACACCTTGCCCAAAAGCCAGATCGGAAAGGCCATGGCCTATGCCTACGCACGTTGGGATGCGTTATCAGCTTATCTATACGATGGAAACCTACAGATCGACAATAACCTTGTGGAGAATGCCATCCGTCCAGTTGCGCTGGGTCGAAAGAACTATCTCTTTGCGGGCAGCCATGAAGCAGCACAAAGATCGGCAATGATCTATTCCTTCTTTGCCAGCTGCAAAAAGCATGATGTGAACCGTTTCAGTGGCTGAAATATGCCTTGGAAAATATCATGTCCATAAACCACAAAAACCTGAAGGACCTGTACCCACAGAACTATAAACGAATTATCGGATAATCAAATATGTAGTTCATAGGGCGGATAC
>NZ_ASZT02000273.1:0-2285 GCF_001006065.1 Sphingobacterium sp. IITKGP-BTPF85 | reverse complement strand
ACGTATCCGTCCTACGAACTACATGTTTGATTGCCCAATGATTTGTTTATAGTTCTGGGGATATAGCTCCTTGATATTCTTATGGTTTATTGACATGATATTTTGCAACGTATATTTCAGCCATTGAAAAGGATTGACTTCATGTTTCTTACAAATGGCGAATAAAGAATAGATCATAGCTGACCTTTGCGCCGCTTCGTGGCTCCCCGCAAAGAGATAGTTTTTCCTTCCCAGGGCTATAGGTCTTATCGCATTCTCGACGAGATTATTATCAATAAAAAGGTTTCCATCGTATAAATATGCTGATAAAGCATCCCAACGTGCATACGCATAGGCCATCGCTTTCCCAATCTGGCTTTTGGGCAGGGTATTCTTTATTTCTTCGAAGATCCATTTCCCCAACTCGTTGATTACGGGCAGTGATTCAGCTAGTCTAAGTTCTTTGATTTGCTGGGGAGAAAGGTTTTCTTCTTTGGCTTTCCTTTCGTTTATATACAACTGTTGGATCAATAGCAATGCTTTTTCAGCTCTTCTTTTGTCATTATCCAATGCCTTTTCAAACTCACGACGAGCATGCGCCCAACAGGCTAGGTGTGTTACCTCTTTCTTTTTTCCGTACTTCTCGTACACGGCGTACCCATCCGTCTGGAGGTATCCTTTGAAATTTCCAAGCATAGGTACAGCGGCGATGCCACCACGGGTGGGACTATAATCAAACAGTACGGTTCCGTCCAGCGGAGCATGATAGACCAATAGTAGCCTTGATGGGTCGCGCCCTTTTTATCGCTATCCAATACTTTTATCGGTGTTTCATCAACCTGAAGATACCCTTTAGATTTGGTGTCGAAAATGAGATGTTCATACAATGGCTCCAATTTTTCCAATGCCTGTTTGGTCCACCCTTCGATGGTTGAGGATGGGATCTGTATGTTTTCCCTGGCGAAGATCTGCTTCTGACGGTACAGAGGGAGGTGATCCATATACTTACCGGTCAGGATCATCGCAAGAAGACTTGCTCCTGGGATTCCTTTATCGATTACCCGTTCAGGAAGCTCGGCGATGGATACTCTGTCTCCATTTTTAGCTGCATATTTATAGCGAATGTAGCGTTTGATATAGAACTTTGCCGGTTCGCATTCCAGTTCTTCGGTAATTTCTTTACCGATGCATACCATTTCCGACAAATCGCCTTCTGGGTGGATTTCGATTTCCTCTACGGGAAGATGTGCCGGAAGTTTAGCCCGTCCTTTATGGTTGGGACGTTTACGTACATACTCAATCTTTTCTTTGGTTTCTTCCTGTTGCTGTACCACTTCAGCAGGCTCTGCTTCAAAGGGAAGAGCAATCTGGTTAGAATCGCCTTCGAAACGTTCGCGCTTCTGTCCAAACTGCATACGTTTGTACATCGCAAGTTGCGATTCTAAGTAATCTATCTTCTGGTCACGACTGGAAATAACCTTTAAAAGGTCTTCTTTTGAGAGATTTTCCAGCGCTGTTTCCATACCCTAAATGTACGAATAAATCAGGGTTATAGCAACTGAAAAACCGGTTTTATGGTAATAAAAAACGCTTTTTGCGAATGCTTTTCACCACCTGTATGCCTTCGACCATGAGTACCAGCTCACTCCAGGAAAACTCCCCATCTTTTACGTTAGGTGGTAAAAAGGTTCCACTCTCCAGTCGTTTATAATACAGCACGAAGCCACCTTTTTCCCAATGCAGTAGCTTCATATGCGTACGCTACGGTTAAGAAATACAAACACCTCGCCGCTGGTAGCTTGGCGCTGCATGTTCGAACTGATCAGACCACAAAGCCCGTCAAATGATTTTCTCATATCGCAATGACCGTTAAAAAGATAGAAACGATGTGATGATCCGAGCGCAAACACTAATAAATATGAATAAGTTTAGCCACTAATGATAGATCCCTATCTGTACTGATGCGGACCCCATTGGGATAAATGACTTCGATATTTCCTGATTCAACCATGCAGGAGCGGATTTCCGTAAATCCACCTTGCTCAACCTGTTCTGAACTCTTTTTGATCCAATAACTAAGCGTACAGACCTTGATTCCGTGGAAAGAACAAAAATCCTTCTGGCTTAGACCACTCTCTCCCCATTGGGCCACTAACGAGAGCATTTTCTCACGCTTACTTTCTAATAAATTCATGTAAGCAAAGATATATCCTAGAGGAATCTATTTAAATATGTACTTGGTAGGCCGCCATTACCAAAGTACGTTCATACGCAATCATTCTTAGAACAGTACCTGTAATGGACAA
>NZ_ASZT02000272.1:0-2293 GCF_001006065.1 Sphingobacterium sp. IITKGP-BTPF85 | reverse complement strand
TTTTCATTTTTACCTGTAGCTTCCGAAGCTTCCTTAATACTAATAGACTGCATATCTTATTTTATTTGACCTAGACAAATATAGACGTTTTGTCCACCCAAAAAAGAACCTATAAATGACTGTCTACCTTTAAAATTATGGTTGTATAGGCCAGCTAAAAGAAAAAAAATACGTTTTCGGCTTAGATAATGGCGAGAAATAAAAAGGCATACAAATCAATATTAAGTGTCTATCTTTTTCTTCTAGGTCGCCTTTCTTCCTCTTGTTCAGGCTCCTGATTTGCTGAATTAAAAGTTATTCCTCGGTCTTTATTAGCTTCAAGTAGCTTTTCACTGTATTCATGAAGTCTATTGTACAACTGATCATGATCGGGGTTTGTATGCCATGTTGCCCAGGGGTTTTGATTAGGTTTTATCTCCAACATTTTCTCTCTTATTGCCTGGTCTACAACATGGACAGAATAGGCGTTTTTAACGCTCTTTTCTCGGACGTAAGCCGTTAACTCTGTTTCTTTACTTAATATAGCATTGGTAGTTAAACCTTGGTCTATACGTCCCCATTTTGCGTCTATTGCTGAGCCTTTAATGCTAATTTCATTTCTTCTGAACGATACTCCAGATATTCCGCTTGCTTGGGTGCTAAATTTTACATCGACATTTTCTGCTTTGAGACGTTCCTTAAATTGTTCCGGAGAGGTTACTGATCTATCCCTCAAAATAATGTTAATCTGTAGCTGTATGGCGAATTTTTCATTATAAATTGCTGGATTTTTATCTGCAATTCTCTTTTTCTGACTTCTTGGTTTAGATGCTTTATAATCTTCCTTTTCTTCGTTTGTAACATATCTAAAGCCTTTTTCTTGTGTAGGATCATATAAAACAGTTCTGCCTGTGTTCGCCTTAATCCTTGCTCTTGCTCGGCTTTGTCGCAAGCTACCTGCAGGCGGTCCTTGATCCGGTGATCATTGAGCAGCTCCCCATCCATACCTACTCGGTTGGCCACTATATGGTAATGATCATGTTCTTTGTCTTTATGCTGTACTATCACATACTGATGGTTGTTCTTTTCAATACCAATATCTTTCAAAATACTATCGATGGCTTGCCTAGCCTGTGCATTGTTTAATTTTTCATCCGGATGAAATTAATCTGGACGTGCAGCACTGGCTTTTGAACGGTCTTCCTATCATCCGACACCTCACGCATTTGTTTTCCCATTTCTTTACTCGAGCCGTAAACTTGGTTCAGCTCGAGAACTTTTGCACGTTCTTCTTCAGGATACTTTTTAGCTTCCTGAAGGGCATAGGATATCGCCTTTGAAAATCCGTTTCCTGTGTTAGCGTTTGCGGTAGGCATAGCGTATTTTTTCTATGAGTTCTCTCAAAGTACTGGTTACTTCTGGCGGAATAACACCGGTAGAGTTGGCATGTCTAGTGAGTTGATTTAGGTTATTTGCTATCCCGTTCAATATCTTTTTTTCTTCCCCCTCAATCTTAATGATACTGCCGGCAAGCAACATTTTTCGGGCATACTCGCTCAAGGAAGCTCCAGCTTCATTGGCTTTGTCCTGGATGATTTTTTATCCGAAGGGGATACACGAAGGATGATATTGGTTTCTTTTTCCATCTTCAAAAACTTGTTTTTTGAAGTAAAGCTGGGGCAATAGCGAAGCGCTTTTGTCCTGGGCTTTTTACCCAAAAAAGTAGCGCAGCGTTAAGCTTTTTTGCGAGGGATGGCGATGAATATAATGTAGTGAAACGAAATGTATATACATCTGCCCCCCTCGCTTCTTTACGATTGCTAAGATATTGATTATAAAAACCTCATCAAAGGGTTTTTATAATCAATATCTCCCAAACTATACTTGTTTTATTCGAAGTCTAAATCTTGTTTTATAAGTATTTTGTCATTCAGATAATCAAATATTTTTTCTTGATTACTCTTTGCGCTTTTAATACACGCTGGTGGATTTGACAATTCATTTTGATACTTATCATGAAGCATGCCCCACTTTTTTATAATATTAGCTTCTGTAAAGTTTCCACCATTCGACAGTATTTCAGAAATTTCAATTTTATCGAGAATTTCGTCATCGTTAAATTGTTGATCCAACAAATCAAAAGGATTGTAAGGGCTACGATTGGATCCAAAAACTATTCCAACCGTTTCTTTTAGTTGTTCACGAGCAAATATCATAACTAATAATCTGGTGGTTATTAAATCAATATTCTTTTGCGAGTTTATTAAAGACTTTGATAATCCCCAGTAAGCCAGGTTTGCAATACGACTGCTTT
>NZ_ASZT02000271.1:0-2302 GCF_001006065.1 Sphingobacterium sp. IITKGP-BTPF85 | reverse complement strand
TTTAGTGATTAATTGCCATTTTTATCACTTTCGTGCTCTATCTAACCAATATTCCTGAAAAGGAGAATTGCTTTAGTATCCGTCCTATGAAGTACGTATTGACTAGAAGTTGAGTTGTTCCTAGTTTTGGATCATGAGTACAGAAGAGAAAAGAGAATATATGAAGCTGATGGTTTCCGAATGGCAGCAAAGTGGAAAATCAAAAAAGCAATATTGCAGGGAGAATGACCTGAACTATGCAAAGTTCCAGTATTGGATCAAACGTAGTAAAGAGGAGTCCATGGACATGGGGCACTTTGTTGAGCTAAAGGAGTCCACGCGAGATTGTTCCGTTGAGATCATCTACCCCAATGGTGTTCGTCTTAAGTCGAAGCAGATCTTATCTTTGTTTCACAGTTGATACGTCTATAGTTTATGTTTTCATTGGGTTCCTCCCATAAATTCTATCTTTATGATAACCCCTGTGACATGCGTAAATCCTTTGATGGACTTTGTGGACTGATAAGTTCGGTCATGGTAGGCAGGCAATTAGCGGCGAGGTGTTCGTGTTTTTGAATCGTAGCCGTACCCATATCAAGCTTCTTCATTGGGAAAGTGGGGGCTTTGTGCTGTACTACAAACGCTTGGAACAAGGAACTTTCCCTGTTCCCAAAGATCCAAAACAGGAACTTTCATGGAGCGAGCTGGTTCTGATGATTGAGGGCATCCAAGTGGTAAAGAGCATTCAAAAAAAACGCTTTTATTTACCTTAAAAAAAGCTTTAAATAGGATAAAAGCCACTTTTTCCGTATATTTACAGTATGGAAAAAGCACTGGAAAACCTATCAAAAGATGACCTTCTCAAGGTCATTTTCAGTCAGCAAAAAGAAATTACAGACCTTTCCAAAAGTTCCTCTGCAAAAGATGAAAAAATAGATTATCTCACACAGGAACGCGATCACTTAAAATCTCAGGTGGAGATGCTCAAACGCATGCAGTTTGGACAGAAGCGCGAACGCTTTGAGGGTGATCCCAACCAGACTTTCTTGCCTTTCCAAGCAGAACCCGTAGAGGTAGAACAGCAACAGGAAGAGATCAAGCAAAAGATCGAGTATGTCCGTAAACGTCCAAATCATAAAGGGCGTGCTAAATTGCCGGCACACCTTCCTGTAAAAGAAATCGAGATCCACCCTGAAGGCGACTTAGCCCAAATGATCTGCATCGGTAAGGAAATCACCGAAGAATTGGAATGCGAGCCTGCCAAGTTCTACATCAAACGTTACATCCGTTATAAATATGCTGCTAAAGATAAGTCTGCCGTAGTCATTGCCGAACTTCCTGAACGAGTAATCGACAAAGGAATCCCAGGATCGAGCTTGCTTGCAATGATACTTACGGGGAAATATCAAGATCATCTCCCGCTATACCGACAAAAACAGATCTTCGCCAGGGAAAATATACAAATAGCCTCCTCGACGATCGAAGGGTGGACCAAACAAGCGCTGGAAAAACTGGAACCACTGTATGAACAGCTCGTCTTCGATACCAAAGCACAGGGTTACCTTCAAGTAGACGAAACGCCGATAAAAGTGCTGGACAGCGACAAAAAAGGAGCTGCCCATAGCGGTTACTATTGGGTCTACCATGCGCCAGAGAAGGGCACCGTATTATTTGATTATAGCCCTACCCGTGGTGGGATTGCCGCTGTACCGATGCTGTGGAACTTTAAAGGTTATCTTCAGACAGATGGGTACGCAGTGTACGAAAAATACGGCAAAAAGAAAGAGGTTACACACCTGGCATGCTGGGCACATGCAAGGCGTGAGTTTGAAAAAGCGCTGGATAACGATAAAGTAAGAGCTGAAAAGGCATTATTGATGATCCAAAAGCTTTATGCTGTTGAGCGGAAAGCTAAACAGGAAAATCTAAGCGCAGAGCAGATTAAAGAAATCCGTCTGTCTGAATCACTACCTATTATCAACGAGCTGGGAAAATGGATCTTTGAGGAGATCAAGAACACACTTCCCAAAAGTCAGATCGGAAAGGCAATGGCTTATGCCTATGCCAGATGGGATGCGCTATCAGCATACCTGAATGATGGAAATCTGCTTATTGATAATAATCTTGTCGAGAATGCCATTCGCCCGGTAGCGCTCGGCCGCAAAAACTACCTATTTGCCGGAAGTCATGAGCTGCTCAGCGTGCAGCTATGATCTATTCTTTCTTTGCTATCTGTAAAAAGCATGAGGTAAATCCTTTTGAGTGGTTAAAGCATACGCTCGAAAACATAATGTCGATCAATCATAAGAATCTAAAAGAACTT
>NZ_ASZT02000270.1:0-2318 GCF_001006065.1 Sphingobacterium sp. IITKGP-BTPF85 | reverse complement strand
TTTTTATGCTGAGAGCATAGCTATTCCTGTTCTTCCGGTGCCTTCTGCAGGCCCTTCATGCTCATCATTTAACCTATTCAGCTTCTATATCCTCTTCCTATCGGACAAGCATACTGTCACTATATCTTCCGATCTCTAATTTTTAATACTCATATAATGCTATTTGATACTTCTTATATACTAGGGACTATTATGTTCTCGTGAACGCTGGGTTTGTGCACTGCCTTTTTATTTCTTCGTTATCACTTAGCTATTCAGTTTTGTATGTAGCATATGATAGTCTATTTGAGATCACATGATTTACGAGCAATAGGTTTCCCTTTCATTATACTTGATAAAAAATAACCTAATCCAGTTTATTTAGCTGGATTAGGTTATTCTTAATGCTTATTATGATATTTATTATAGAATATTGGATTTTTATTCTTGCAATTGGACAAATTTTAATCGTCTTAATTTATACATAAATAGATCAATGTGGCAAGAGTACTGCCTATAAGTGGACCGACTATAGGCACCCAGGCATATGCTAGATTAAATGTTTTTTTATTCTTTATCGGTAATAAAGCATGTGTAATTCGAGGGCCTAAATCTCGGGCAGGGTTGATGGCGTACCCGGTTGTACCGCCTAAAGATAATCCGATTACCCAAACAATAAAACTTACAGGTATTGCTCCTATAGTACCTAAGCCCAAAGTTTGTCCTTGTTGGATAGTTGGTTCAGTGAAATGTAGGATGCAAAAAATTAAGACAAAAGTACCTACAATTTCACTGATGATATTAATTTTAGGATTAAAGATAGCAGGTCTTGTACAAAACACGGCCTCTTTGGCTCCTGCATCTTCGGTTTGGGTGAAATGATCTTTGTACATCAACCAAACGATAAATGAACCAAACATAGCCCCTAAAATTTGCATTGTGATGTATTGAAGTCCTAACTTAAGGTCATTTTGTTCAATATTAAATTAGCAAGCGTAACAGCAGGATTAAGATGCGCCCCGCTATAGGGTCCTGCAATCGTTACTCCGGCAAATACCGCTAAAGCCCAAGCTGTACTGATTACCATCCAACCTGAATTGTTCCCTTTAGTATCTTTTAATACAACATTTGCGACAACTCCTCCTCCTAATAAAATGAGCACGGCTGTCCCAATAAATTCTGCGATTAGTACATTCATAATAACTGTTGTTAAGCGTTGAGATCGTAGTTAGCCCAAAACTTGGTTGTCTCTACAGCGCGCTTCCATTCTCGCAATGATTGTTCAATTGATGGATCTGGTATTGGTGTAAATGTTCTGTTAATTTGCCATTGTTTTGCTATTTCTTCCATACTGGGCCAAAATCCAACCGCTAGACCGGCTAAATATGCTGCTCCAAGTGCTGTCGTTTCTGTTACCTCAGGACGTATGGTGATTGTATTGAGAAAGTTGGCCTGGGTTTGCATCAGGAAATTATTCGCACTTGCGCCACCATCAACACGAAGTTCTTTGATTTCAATATTTGAATCAGACTGCATGGCTGTCAGAATATCTGTTATTTGAAATGCGATTCCCTCTAGCGCAGCTCTGGCAATATGAGCGACATTGGTGCCTCGAGAAAGCCCTAATATCGTACCACGTGCATAAGGATTCCAATGTGGTGCTCCTAAACCTGAAAAAGCCGGAACCATATAGACACCATCGCTATCCGCTACACTTTCAGCCAATTTTTCTATTTCTGCAGAAGTTTTGATGATACCTAATTCATCTCGTAACCACTGCACAACAGCTCCTCCAATGAATACACTTCCTTCCAGAGCGTATGTTACCTTTCCTCCAATTCTCCAAGCAATCGTAGTGACTAAATTGTTATTCGAAAAAATTGGTTTTGAGCCAATGTTCATTAATAAGAAGCAACCTGTTCCATAGGTATTTTTTGCCATTCCTTTTTGGGTGCACATTTGTCCAAATAGTGCCGCTTGCTGATCGCCCGCAATCCCTGCAATAGGTACACTACTGGAAAGGATCTGACCCGAAGTATGTCCATATACCTCTGACGAGGAGGCAACTTTAGGAAGGATACTTGCAGGTACGTTAAATATGGTCAGCAATTCATTATCCCATGTTAACGTTTCGATATTGTACAACATCGTTCTTGATGCATTGGACACATCGGTTACATGGACAGCTCCATCAGTTAGGTTCCAAATAATCCAACTATCTATGGTTCCAAAAGCGAGATCGCCCACATTTGCTCTTTCTCTAGCACCTTTTACATGATCTAATATCCAGTTGATCTTAGATGCGGAGAAGTAGGCATCGATACGAAGACCTGTTTTTT
>NZ_ASZT02000269.1:0-2347 GCF_001006065.1 Sphingobacterium sp. IITKGP-BTPF85 | reverse complement strand
CGACTAAGTTAGCAACTCCATAGACTCTGCCCAAATTGTAAGAAAAAATGGACCTTAAAAACACAATTACATAATCTTTATGATTTCAAATGTGATAATTGTAGAATCATATCAACAATATCTACAAATACATAAATAATCCAGGACATGCTCTTCATAAACTGTATAATACTAGTTCATTGACAGCTAAAATGTATCAATCAGACCGGACAACTAATCATTTTGATGTTACTTTTTTAACGTTTTTGTAACACGTCAATAAAATACGTTAAATTTCATGCGTTTTTATAACACGTCAATACAATTTATAATCTCAATTATGAATAATCTCTTTATTATTGATTTCTAAATTATTGTATTAAAAAATAGGATGAGGACATTAATTTCATTATCTTAATAAATGAAATATAATATTATAGACTTATAATAGCTTTGCTACATATGATATTGACCAATTATACGCCTTTTCTTAAAAACTTATTAAAATACATTTCAATATTACTTTTTTGGGGTTGTCCTTTACTCTGTTTTTCTCAATATAAACTTAAGGATACCACGAAATTTGTAACAAATAATTTGCCGGCTTATGTATACAGGTTGGACCAGTATAAATATAAAAATATACCGATTATTGATAGAAAATCAATTGTAAGTACTCTGTTGCGAGAATATTACATTGATGAATTGGTCTCAGGAAATGAGACCTTAAGTAAGGATCGCTATTATGCATTGAGCCACCATCTTTCAGCCAAAACATTTAATTCGCTAAACAATCGCGATAGATTTAACTACTGTATGATGACACAAGAATACTATATGCAAAATTGTGGAAGTCTTGGTCGATTTAAATCAACAGGAATATACGGTGCTTTTTATCGATCAGATTTACCTTTAGAGTATTGGAGCGATAGACAATTACAATTTTTACATAAGAATAGAAAAGAAATCATTGGTTACGTGGATCAAATGTGGTCCGATTTAAAATTTATTGGTGATAACACAAAAGATCTATTGGTAGAATTGATCATGTGGGAGGAGATCCCCAAAATATTGCAACAAATAGAATTATCTCCTCAAGATAATAGCTTATACTCAGTATTAGTTCAGATTATGATGCGTGCAAAATTCACGATATTGAAGCTTCAAAAATATATGAACAACTGTATGGCCCTGAGTCTTATATTGCTAGTCAGATCGCAGGTACAGAGGAAAACAGGACAGCAATAGTTGACATGGCAAAAAAATGTTATGCTGAATTGGATGTGATCCCAAATTATAATGTCCCGATATATGTTAGGCAGTCAAGACCATCTTACTCCTCTGACGGGCTTAAGGAGGAATTGGTTACAAGAAAAAAGGATTGGCCACTAAAAAAAGTACAAACTCCTATATTTAAAATTAAATTATAACTTATTGAAATCACTCTTTATATCAAAAACAGATACTCTAAAAAGCCACATCTCACGAGGTGGCTTCTAGTTAATATATGGATTAAACTTGATTACTTATAAGAATTGATCGATTGAGATACTTTCCAATTACCGCCGTCATTGACTAAAGTCACAAGATCTGTTTTGGTAAAACCTTCAAACTGCATCGTTACTTTGGCGATCATATAGTCTGCTGACTCCTGTACGATGGTAGTTCTGGTTTTACAGTTTAATTGCTCTCCTTTTTGTTTTTTCAAGAAGGAGATAACTTCCGAACGGCTATTGGTTTTATCTTCTGATGCCTGAACTTTTTGACTGAAGTCTGCTGTAAACAATTGCTCTACTCCTGCCGATTGTCCTTCTGTCATAACCGCAACGTAATGGTCAATGGCCAAATCTGCTGTGGATACGTTAACTACTGCTTTTTTAGGGTTTGATACCTCTGGTTTGCCTGCTGCCATAGTGAATGTTGATACTGCGATCAAGGCTGCTGCTGCGAATGTTTTTGCTAAAGTTTTCATAATGTCTTTATGTTATATTGTTAGTTTTATCTTATTTTTGATTCAAAGTAGGGTGTTAATCGTCCCAACCCTATGGCAATTAGACTAAACCAACTAAAAACTCGGTGAATGAAGGAAATAGATACGTGAAATTATTTTAAACTTTTTTGAACTATTCTATTTGACAGGTGTTCTTATTATACAAAGCGATAACAAACATACTTCAGCAGGAAAGTGGATAACGATAAATGACGTAGTACAGTAAATAAATCCAATTGCTTTAAAACAATCTGGATGACGAAACAAAAAAGAGGAAACGATAAGAAACATAAAAATTACTGTGCAGTTAAACGCCAAGATAAAGGGTCTAATGAGAATTAGGCCCTTTTGATGTATTGGAGTTGCTACATTTGAGTG
>NZ_ASZT02000268.1:0-2348 GCF_001006065.1 Sphingobacterium sp. IITKGP-BTPF85 | reverse complement strand
TTCTATCAAAATCCAGATGCTGAAGTTCGATATTCCTTACTTCCATACACCGCAGTCCACAGCCGTAAATAAGTCCGATGAGCAGTTTATGTTTCAGGAGTTCGGCGGATTGAAGCATACGCCAGATCTCTTCCCGACTCAGGATGACAGGAAGCTTTTTCACTTGTGGAATAGCGGGAAGATGCAGAAAACTATAAGGCAGGCCTTCCGTTTTCAATAAAAAGCGAAGTCCGTAAACGGTGTGTTTAAAGTAAGTTTGGGAAGGAGTTTTGGAGCGTTGCTGCAGTTCAAAAAGATAATCTTTGACCTGTTCGGGATCCAACTCGGTAGGCAGGGTTTTAAAATGCAGTGCCAGGGCTGTCACATGGCGGGAATAATTGTCGAACGTTCTGGGGCTCCTGCCCAAGATCGAAATATTCCTTTCGAAGCGTTGCAGCAGTTCGGCAAAACCACTAACTTCGCTCGAGGCACGGTTCAGAATTTTGTTTACCCTTAACTCCTCCGGAGATTTTTTTTTGTAGCCATTTTATAGATTTTTTTTGTTTAACCAAAGTTAATAAAACAGCGAAGGGAAAAGCTACCGGAGATTTAGTTCAACAGGCGTTTGGCAAGATTGCGAATTTTGTAGTAAATTCACGTTTACATTTCGCAAGAAATTTTATCTTTAATAGAAAATAATTAGTTCCGAAGTTCGCAACCTCGCCAAGCGCCGGAACGTTGTGTGCAAGGGTAAACGACCTATTCATCCAAACTTGAGCAAACAATTATTGAAATAGAATTTTAATATATTTACAATGCCAAAATGTTTTTTAAAACAACACTATCATGGACATTACAAATTTGCCAGAAGATTTATTTGAAAATAACTACACGGACACTTCAGACCTGCAAATTGCTAACTACGAGGCGTATAAACTTGTTTCCAAAAATAAGATTAACCTAAACAAAAATGTATTCAGTTTTTTGTTGGACGGACAAAAGGACATTCACTTTTCTAATGACATCGTTTCGATCGATGATACACAATCCTTGCTTCTTGCATCGGGGAATTTTTTAACAACAGAAATTGTAGGGGCAAATAGTTATAGTTGCCTACTCTTTTTCTTTTCTCAAAAAAACATTAATGATTTTTTATTGAAATATGGGCATTTATTTAACCCAAATGACTTAAATAAATCAGCGGCCAGTAGTCCCTATTTCCTTATGGAAAAAGACAATTTTATTATCCATTTTATTAATTCTATTCAACAAATTTATGGTTTGAATCAAACAATCTCTCAAAAGATTCTGGAATTGAAATTTGAAGAAATTATGCTGTATCTGGCTGATAAGTATGGGCAAAGTTTTTTTGTTTATCTACATTCATTATTAATCAATGAAAGAGAATTATCTTTTAAAATGGTCATTGAAAAAAATCTGTACACGAGTTTGAATATTGACGAGGTCGCTTTTCTATGTAATATGAGTCTGTCTACTTTTAAGCGGAAATTTTTACAATTATATCAAGAGTCTCCAGGAAAATGGTTTCAACTAAAACGACTCAACAAAGCCAAAAAATTATTGCTTAATAATGAAGCAACCCCATCAGAAATCTATATGGACTTTGGTTATGACAGCTTATCAAATTTTAGCACAGCCTTTAAAAACGAATTTGGTTACAGTCCAAAAAACATGATGAAAACTTGACCTTTTTTCATAAGTTTTTGAACTAAATAAAAAAGCACCACAAGTTTAAAGGTGCTACATTTGTTAAAACAAAATTGGTTTAATTTAAAAATAAAAAGACATGAAAAAATTAGGATTATTAGTTCGACTAGAAGCTAAAGCAGGAAAAGAAAAAGATGTTGAAGCCTTTATCACAAGTGCATTGCCACTCGCTAATGAAGAAGCAGGTACTGTTACGTGGTATGCGTTCCGTATTGACGCTTCTACATTTGGCATTTTTGACACTTTTTCAGATGAAGAAGGCAGAGAAGCACATCTTGGTGGTAAGATTGCAAAGGCGTTAATGGAAAATGCACCTGAATTGTTGGCTACTGCACCATCTATTGAGAAATTGGACGTTTTAGCGGTTAAATAAACATACCACAATTATTATAAAATGGCAGCCTGTCAAAGTTCTGTAAATGAATTTGGACAGGTTGCCTTTGTTTACAAAACAGCTTCATAATAAATTAAGCTTAGACTGACGAAGAAACCCAGCCCACAATAACTAAGCTTTCGTCTTGCCCGGAGGACACGAGATGAAAGCCCGTTGAACGGAACCGCAGGAAGCTTAATACGTATTATGGAGTTTTCGAAGTGTAGCTTTAAGATATACGAGCAGTAATTTTACGATTACTGCTTTT
>NZ_ASZT02000267.1:0-2376 GCF_001006065.1 Sphingobacterium sp. IITKGP-BTPF85 | reverse complement strand
AAGGTCCTAAAACATTTGTGCCTATAAACAATAAAATCATTTTTATTTGCTTTTAAAATGTAAATTAGCAAATAAAACTGTTCATACTACCTTTGCTGCACTTTCATTTGATAAGGTAATGTTCTTTCATAAAATCAGAATTGAGAAAAGATATTCTGCATTTGAATGTTCATTTATATTATAAACTTGTTAAATGTAAGTACATCATTCGTGGCGAGCAGTGTGGCTACTCCTTCTTCTCTAGAAGCAATATAAAATAGTTCTTTTTGAAAATTGTCAATTGCAGTTGGCTCAACAATAATTTCCAGTTTTATTTTATTCTTTTCCTCTTGTCGATATACAGTTGGCACATCGCTCTCGAGATTTATTTCCACTCCAATATAACCACTTTTACCGATTGAATAATATTTCATAGAAAAGTAAGCATAACAGTCTTTCTTTCCTAATTCATAGAATATTGTTTCGTTATCATTCGGAAAACCTTTTAAAGTCTTTGCGAAATTAGCTAAGCATTCTGATTTATCATATACATCTGTTGTTCCAAAAAGTTAATATTTGACGCTGTTACCCTTAGCTCAAACATTTCGTCATCCTTCCAAATAACTTTAATTTCTAAGAACGACTTTCGATTTTCTACGGTCATATTGTTAATTATTTATTCTAAAAAACATCTCAAATGAGTAGTTTTTTAGATGCTACTTCTTCTAAAAAAAGTTTATCAAAATGGCCGAGATCTCAGCCATCTTCACTTTTCTTTCTTTTTGATCACTTCTCCACTTGATGATATTATATTGGTGAATGAATAATCATATACGCGGTGCGTTATTCCCATTTTCTTTAATATTTCTTCAGCATCAGTTCTTATGTTTATCCAGCTCGGGTGTTCTTCCAAATATTCCCAATCCCATATCTCACTTGGCATTTGATCGACCTTAGTTTTGAACGTCAATAGTTCTTTTTTGTATATGATTGGTATTAGGTTTTTCCTAAATACCGTTTCGAAGCACACCGGTGTAAATGCATATTCCAATTCCTCATAAAGCTCTGTCATTGGGTTGAAAATTGGAGATGCCATAAGCTCTAGTTCTCTAGATTTATAAGTGAACAGGATAAGCGAATTGAGGATATTGGTATAATAGAATCTGACGTGCTTGTCATACTCTTCCAATTCAGACTTAGTAAATCCTAATTCATCAACCTCGTCTATTTCATAAGTTATCAGGTCAATTTGTTCTCGGCAATAGTTTGCGTCTTCATCTAGCCCTATTTCGATAGCTAGCTGATATAGTTCACCCCACACTTCTTTAGTGAACTGTGCGGGACCGCTACTGCCCAATTCTATCAAACTTTCAATTGCAAGCTCCCACTCCTCCTGATGGTTGTATTCTACACTTTGTTGAAAATATTGCTTATCAGCAAATGATTCATTAAGGGAATTAAGCAGTTTTCTTAATCTCTCCTTTATCGAAGGTTTGCTATTCCATCGTTTAAAAAAATCGAATGTACTCATTTTAAATAGACGCTTTATTATCCCTTATCAAATATATTGATTAATGCTACCCCATTGAGCATTATATTTATAAACTACACTATAGGTTATCAATAGTCCGTTTTATAAAGTAGGAAGTAAATCCTATCATCAGACCTCCGACAAGAATAATTAACCACCAATTTGGAAGAACCCACAAAATATAATAGTGGATAGATTCTATATAAAATCTTCTCGATTTTCCACTGTATTGAAAAACTCCATCGCTAATACCATATAAATAAGTAAATACGACCAAGACTCCAATACCCCTTAAACAGTAATTTATTAATGTTTTTTCTCCATTAAGTAACGATCATGGTCTAAGATATAATAAATAGCAATATTGCTAACATATGAAATAATATTTATCGTTCCAAAAATAATTGACCGTATTGGTTAATATTTAAAACTATCTGCTATTGCTACTCTAGTCATTCCAGTTGTTTCTGTTAGTATATGCTCAATGCCTCGGAACCCCACTTACATTTAGAAGGAATATCATATATAGTTCGTTCCTCCTTTGTCAATTTTGGGTAGCTGACCAACTGAAAGAGCGCTTGAAAGATGACCGAGTTCATGCATCGTGGCAAAGTCTTTAAGATAGCCATATTCTTAAGCATATAAAATACTTTATCTTGTTTGCCTTCAAACTTCTACTTCGCGTTTACCAAAAAAAACAATTTATCACCTATAATTTAGCTTGATGGGATGATAGAGCCCTTCAATGTTCAAGAAAAAAGCCACATCTCGCGACGTGGCCTTAATTAAACATATGATTAAACAGTAAATTACTTGTACGAGTTGATCGATTGGGATACTTTCCAGTTACCGCCGTCATTGACTAA
>NZ_ASZT02000266.1:0-2391 GCF_001006065.1 Sphingobacterium sp. IITKGP-BTPF85 | reverse complement strand
TTCACGACTGTCGCAGACTCTTCCTTAAACTCGCTCATAAACGGCCATAGGTCGTTTACTTTTGTCGGGGCAAAATGCTGTATAACATCATCCACACTATTCTCAGACTTCAGGATATTGTAGTCCCTTATGTTTTAAGTCCTTCAAGATCTCGATTGTCAATGGTACATTCATCGCAATTAATATTTATTATTATCTCCTTATTCCAACAGGTCAACATTTCGGTCTTAAATTCCTTACTATAAAGTGAACTTACAGAACTCTCCCCTTCTTTAAATCAATATTGAACAGGATGAACACGCAAAAATGTTGAGCAACCGGTTATCTTAATATCGTGTCCATCCTTATTCAATATCCAAAGATAAATAATAAAACTAAATATATTAGTTTATTTTTGCTATAAATTTTAGTTTAAATGGATTTAATTTTGTTCGCCTTAGATATCAATGATTTATTATATTTATACTATATTAGTTATATAATACGTCCATATAATATCACCTTAATGAGTTCGGATATTGTTTTGTTTAATTCGTAACAGATAATAACGGATCTTAAAGAAATTCAGGAGGATCAGTTAATAGCTACCGATTTTTTCACACCGCTACAAGCGTATTTCAAAAGAATTGAAGTTAAAGATAACTGTAGCACTATCGTTGGAGATGGTTTTGAAATAGATTATTTTGTAGATGATAAGTTAAATTCAAATGAAATTTTACATCTATATGGTGAAAATGCTATTTATGAAATGATACAATTGACAAAATTACAGGGTTGGCAAATCTACGATTCTGGATTGGATGGAATGATAGATCTTAATAATCCATCACATAACGGATACAATAGATTTAATGAATATGTGGATGAAGTTTTAAAGAAATCAAATTGAAGCGTATGAACTAAAAAGTATAGAGTGAAATTGATATCTTAGCAAGATTATAAAACTATTCAGCTTAAATACTAATCTTCAATAACAGACTATAATGAATACTAAATCTGGTTTATTAAATAATATCAAATGGTTTAATTTATTTGAATTATTGGAGCAATTAGGTAGACAATTTTCATTAAAGAGATTAAACCATGAAATAGAAATCGGAGTAACGCTTATTCGCGAATTGGAGTCTGACTGCCTCATCATTGATGACAAAAGCGGATTCATAAAATTTCTGGATATTGAAAAAATAACGTTGTTAGGTAACGAATCATTGGTCTCATTTCTCGAAGATAAAAACTATCCATTCGACACTGATCAGGATTCAATAACGATTTACGGTTATATGTAGCCATTTCAGATTATTATTACCTTTTGCACACTATTTGTTATTATAACCCAGATCACACTCACTTTAAGAAATAACACCAGAATATAAATTATGACAGATTATAAAGTATTGATACCCGACGAATCCTATTCAGTGTTAAATTTTAAGCAAGATAATTTTCCAGGTGTGGCCGTGGTCAATACTGCTTTAAGGAAATTTGAACCAAAAATAGTTTTCGCATGGCACTTATCGATTATGATAGATCTAGAAGATTTAATCGATAATGGAATGCCTTCAAAAAGTGAAGTTGAAGTAATTGATAACTATGGCGATTATTTGGATAATGAAATAAAAGGCCCGGATAAGGAAAAACCTAATGCCTTATTTCTTGCAAGAATAACCTGGAATAAAACGCGAGAATTAATTTGGCGAGTATACGATCCTGAAATCTCAAATAGATTTCTCCAAGAAATTATTACAGCCAACTCCTCCCCTAGACAGTTTGACTATCGAATCGATCCGGACAATAATTGGGAGTTGGCAAAGTGGCATTTGACAGATTGGAAGTAGAGAAAAGCTTTGCTTTAAAAATATTTGATGACAACTAACTCAGCTATTTTACTAAGTAAAAGTATTAAAAATTATTTATCAATATCCGAAATATCGATGGAAGAATTTGACACCCTAATAAATCAAATAGCTCAGGATAAAATTGAATTTAATCAAGGCAGTTCATTAATAATTAATCACGCCAATTTTGAATTTGAACTTGTTTTCACATTGTTAAGGGATTATATTTTCAATTCAATTCCCGAAAAAGTAAATTATACTACCGATACATACATCCAAGCAATTGCCAGTATACCACTTAAACCTACCTTTACTCCAGTTGTAATTTTAAAATCGTTCCCTACTAAAATTGCATTTAACAAACTTGAGATACTTCGTAAAGATGAACAACAAAAGACCATTATAGCACTATTGTGGATATTCAAACAAACCGATACACAACGACGGAATACGGAATGTAAAAATGGTTGCGGGCATGATTGGCATAATATGTAAAGAAATGCAAGGTCCTAAAAACATTTGTGCCTAATAAACAATAAAATCATTTTATTTTAGC
>NZ_ASZT02000265.1:0-2590 GCF_001006065.1 Sphingobacterium sp. IITKGP-BTPF85 | reverse complement strand
TTAATGGCAAATTTCACGACAGAGACTACACTTTTAATTTCTGGAATAAAAGGGAAAATAAATGAAAAAGGGCATTTAACGGATTCTAAAACAAATATTGCGCTATTAAATTTTGTAGATGCCTTTGAAAAACTGATGTCATAGTTTGAAATTGGGAATCAGATTTATTGCGAGATTGATCATAGAATTAAAACCAGCAGTCGTTCTGAAGTTATTTCCTTTTTGAAAAAACAAATTTTTATTTGAAGATATTGAAAAAGTAGCAAATCATGTTTATTCCATCATTAGGCATTTTATTAAATAATTTTGATTTCATTATATAGTTAAGAAACATGATGTTTTTCAGAAGTATACCATTAAAAACCATTTTTAGAAAGATCATCTGTTATTTTACGGTAAATCTCGGGAATGTCAAATGCTCCAATTTTCCTCCGTTTTATGTCAGTTATTTCAACATGTGAAATACCACGACTACTATCCGTGAATAATTGAAATTTATCACCCCAAGCTGCTGATTTCACAGATACAAGTCCATCATTTTCTCCGGCGTTCTTCATTAAATACTGATATGTCCAAGAGTATAGGAAGTCATCCTTTTTAGAAGCCATAGCAGATGCATAACTATTGTAATATACCAATGGATCATTTAAGTTATTTTGATTAAAACTTTCCATATAATTTATGCTTAGCTCATTTATTACATTATAAATATTTGGGTTATTGTCACCGAATATTTTGACAAAAACAGGGAGTATACGTTTCGCAAGTGAACTTTGAAAGGTTCTGTTATTTAAAAAATAATCTGCAATTAAAGTACCATGATGAGGCGTTGATATTGTTGTTAAAGAAGCTATTTTTCGACCATATTGCAAAGTCGAAATCAGGAAACGCGCGTCAATACCACCTTTTGAATATGCTATTAAATTAATTTTTTCTACACCGGTCTTATGGATTATATGTTCTATTCTTAATTGAAGTAACTTTGCATTATCTTCAATTGAGCCCCAAGCATCAGTATGCCCATAATATACATTAATTCCTAATTCCTTTAGCAATTTAGGAATTCTTCCCCAGAACAAAGTGTTGTCTTTTGCTCCAGTTCCGTGTATCAGTATAAGTGGATATTTTAACATTTAGTTTCTATTTTGTGTAGATACAATGAATAATAGGATTGTCTGAATTTTTAAAATACAATATACCTATTTTTATATATTCATTTCAAATTATCGCTTCCATATCCTGTACCAATTTGACAGTGATCTCTCCACTCCATGAATATTCACTATTTTGGGTATAGGCTATTACGTCCGCATCAGAAATAAATCTGACGTGCCAACCAAGATATTTGATGGTTTCAAAAGCGATAACAAAAAACTGTTTGTTGGTAAGACCGTCTAACAGCATATTCTGCTTGGATATCCCCATATGTGAATTAATTGATATTTTAAGTTGATCATTAATTAGTAATGGAAGTATTTCCATTTGTCAAATACCACTTTGCAAATCCTTATTTTTAATTATCAAATTATTCAGTTTTCTTAATCGCACTATTCAGCCTAGCCAAGTAATACTTATACTGCCTTTCCTCCAGTACTCCTCGTCCCTTTAGTATATAAGTTTTCACGATTAAGGACGTATTGTCGACCCATCTGATATCTTCCACTGCCCAATTCTTGGTCTGAAAGCTTGCCATTTCTGAAATTCGGGCATGAGAGCTGATCATGCCATCGCGTATTTCTAGAAGTCCTATAAAGCAACTATTGCGTTCATATACATGGTTGTAGTAGTAGGCAAGAAAGCGTCCGTCGGGAGAATGGATGGGGAGCGATACGGTAGCATCCCCGATAGAGACAATCCCATACTGGTCGGAAGTAGCGCTGTCCAGCAATACCATGTCGCTGAATCCGAGA
Organism: Sphingobacterium sp. IITKGP-BTPF85; assembly: GCF_001006065.1. Taxonomy (NCBI): domain Bacteria; kingdom Pseudomonadati; phylum Bacteroidota; class Sphingobacteriia; order Sphingobacteriales; family Sphingobacteriaceae; genus Sphingobacterium; species Sphingobacterium sp. IITKGP-BTPF85. Next base: position 680 of record NZ_ASZT02000265.1, on the reverse strand, counting down.
TGTTCAGAAACACTATGGCTTACTAAAGCATGCATCTGCAAGCGCGGCAAATATCCCATATACTGCCAGCCGCGAAAACCGTCGTCTTGTCTGGGCGAATCGTCAAATTTTTTGAGTTTAATGAGACCTTTTCCTGTAGGTACTATCAGTGTGTTGTTCTTTATGGCAAAGTGGGAAAATATCATTTTCGGCGCTGGAGCAGTCCTTTCATAAAGTTGTTTCTCTGCAATCTCAATATGTATTTCTGGAAGGCTGTCATAGCGATCTGCATAGCCTACAGCCAGCTCTTGGCCTGACTGACCATAAGCAAGTCCTATTGAAAAGAAAAAAAGGAAGATCAGTCTCATATTAATTTCTTTGTTTTATTTTCAAATTTTTGTTTCAAAGAGTATATCCTGTAAATTTTATCTACAGAATTTATGTCTTATAAATTATTAACTTTAATTGCACTAAATTCTATCATGATTCTTTCATAAGTTTTTAGAAAAGCTTTCAAAAGTTCTTCATACAGATTATATAGCAATTCGAGGAGCCGGTATAAAACTCTCGAGTGGGTAAAATTGAACTGTTTCTTCTTCCTGACTTTTAGCGCTAACTGAATACTAAGAATGAAACAATTATAAAGTATCTAGATAAGCTATATTTGATAAAGTTTGAAGTGGAATTGCAACAATAAAGTA
>NZ_ASZT02000264.1:0-2595 GCF_001006065.1 Sphingobacterium sp. IITKGP-BTPF85 | reverse complement strand
CGACTAAGTTAGCAACTCCATTTTATCCAAACTTGAATTTAAGTTAATCTCGTTGATTTTAATAGTATCTTTTTTTTCAGTTGCAATTTTTTCAATTTTATTATCTATTTTTTTTGTTTCATGCCCATTACAAGAAGTCAAAAAATGAGCAATTGTAAAAAGTAATAAAAGTTTTTTCATATTATTGTTAGTTCGTCGCTTATATAATTACAGTCAATAGATAAAATGACTGTTGCTGATTCTTTAGTGTTTGTTTAAATTTTTATAGTTTCATTTATACACATATAATTTATGTTATTTTTAATTATAAATCTACATCAAAAGTTCAAAATCGAATAAACTATTTACAATTCGCTGTGGTATATTTACAATTCATCAAAAAGGCAATCGAATAGCACATAACTCATAAAGCCATTCGCTCAGGAATGGCTTTGTAAAAGTTTATTAACCTGCTTTAAGGCTTCTCGTAATTTTCTGCCAAACTCATCTTTGTTTGTGAGTTTTTATAACGGTATGCTAAGTTGATCAGCACTATTGACCGGTGTAGTTTAATAATTCAACATATGGATTTCCACCTATATTCAGTAGTTTGCAAAATGCCGGTTCTGTTTTTATTCCCTGTTTTTTTAATTTTATTATTTCCATTTTAAAACTGTCATTTCTAGCCTGCAGGATTTCGTACTCTTTAATCATATGTAAATATCCATTTTGTTTTTCTGTGTCTATATCTGTCGCATATATTTCTATTAGCGTATCTTCTAGCATAAAATTAGAGGTTAGGGCTCCATTGCTGAAGGTACTTAATCGAAATTGAGCAAATTGAGCAAAACTCTTGAGTAATAATTGCGTTAACTTCTTCAAATTATGAGCTTGTAATATTATATCTACATCACTCTCTTCTATATCGATATTTATTGGAATTGTTCCAACTAAAATTGGTTTGTATTCGTTGAGAATTTCGAAAAGATGATATTCGGTTATTATTTTATGTATTTTCCTTTGTTTGGTATTTCCAAGTTTAAGGTAATCTATATTTCTGAAGTCAATTTTCATTTGATTATAAAGCTATTAAAGTTAAAAGCTTGCAGGGACTGTATTTAGTTTAGCAGTATTTTTCATAAAAAACTCCCGTATCTTTGATAGCCTTATCCATCTCGACCTTACTGTGTTATTTTTTCAAATATTTCATTTAATGCATCTTCCATAACCTTGGCTGTGTTCATACCGCTTTGATTGGTAATAATAAATGCACTTAAATCGTATTTTGGAATAATGTAGATATAACATTGGGAGCGAGGCACGCCACCGTGATGCACATAGTATGTACCTAATTTTTTATCATCAGTGGCAATATTCCAAAAATATCCAATGCTGAACTCAGGATCAACCTTGAAAATTGATTCATGTGATTTGGCAACGATCTTATTATTTTTTAATTGAAATTTCATATACTTAACCATATCAGGTATTTTCGATTTCATATTACCGGATGCTCCCCAAGGTAATTGTGGCATTGCTGAGGTGATCATGCTATTATCACTGTGGTACCCAACTGCAAGTTTTTTTGCTTCCTGATCCGAAAGACTGATTCTTGTGTTATGCATTGCAATTTTTTGGACAGGTAATCCGTCAATAGTTCTTCATATTTTGTTTTATATACTTTTTCTAAAATAAAAGCCACAAGTTCGCTACCTGCGCTAGAGTATGAATATCTGTAACCTGGAACAGTATCAATCTTAACTTTATGGAGATCTCTTAAAAAATCTTTCTGGCCATAGTTTTTATAAAGTTCATTGATTTTAGCTGGTGTGTCGTGATTTGTGAAATCCTGAAGTATTGAATTTGCTTGGAAAGGAAGCATGTTTGGAAACCCACTTGTGTGTGACAGCAGATGTTTTACAAGAATAGTTTGACTTCCATATTTTAAGTTTGGATAGTCTTCCGGTAAATATTTTTGGATTTCATCTTCAATATTCAATTTATTTTCACATACAGCCTTCGCGGCAAGTGTTCCTGCAAAAGTTTTACTTAGAGAACCAATTTCATAAATTGTTTCATTAGTAGGGCAATTATTTTTTCCTTTCTCTAATTCTCCATAATGACCGATATATTCTTTACCTTGATAAACGATAGCGATTGATGTAGAATGAATTAAAGGTTTTTTCAGCATTTGGTTTGACGCACTATCAATTAAAATATTAATATTGATTTTTTTACTTCTGAGGGCTGAGCCAAGCAAAAAATAGATGATAGCAAGAAAGTAAAAAGAGCTATATTTTTCATCGTTTATAATTGATTATAGTTTTCTAAAATTGATTTGAATATCCAATATTTGTCAAAGTTAATAATCTAAATCACTTTTACCAGTTAGTAATATATCACGATATTCATTGAAATTTGTCGCAAAATCGCACACATATAATCTTTGCTAATTTAGAAGTTCATTATTTATTGCCAAAAATCATTTATTTGATGCAAATAAGTATTATACTTTTCACTTTATGAATTAGACATCACCTTAATTTTTGGGGATCAAAAAGTCCTCATAATTTAATCTACCCATTTCCTTTATTAACGTATCCGTCCTACGAACTA
>NZ_ASZT02000263.1:0-2599 GCF_001006065.1 Sphingobacterium sp. IITKGP-BTPF85 | reverse complement strand
TTTGGAAAACGCTCTAACATCGTTATTTTTATATCGGTGTCGAGATTTACTTGTGTAGAGGAGAGCTTTTGGAGTAACTTGACATAAGATCCGCCTAATTTGTTCCAAGTCATTTTTTCACCATGATGGCGAGCCCTACTTCTAAGTTCTTCTAGTTTTTTAGGGTTATCAAATAGGTCAATGAGAATATTTTTTAATTCTTTATGATTTTTAAAATCAAATAAAATGCCTCTTCCATCTGCCAATAAATCTTTCGCATGCCAATAGGGAGTAGATAATACAGCCGCTCCAGCCCCTACAGCAAATGATAATGTTCCACTCGTAATCTGAGCTTCATTAATATAGGGAGTAATATAGATATCACATGCTGTTAAGTAGGTGGTTAGGGTTTCGTTACTGACAAAATCATTGACAAAAATGATGTTGTTTTCCAAGCCCATTTGTTTTATTAAGGCAGTTAGATACTCCCGATATTCTTCGCCAGATTCCAATAAAACGTTTGGATGCGTTTTTCCTACAATAAGGTAAACAGTATTAGGATATTCTTGTACGACCTTTGGAAGTGCATGTATAACTGTTTCAATTCCTTTGTTACGAGCTATAAAACCAAAAGTAAGGATGATGCGTCTATCTGTCAACTGTAGTTTTTCTTTTGCATCGTTCTGTTGGTAATCAAAGGCTGGAACTCCATGAGGTATTAAACGTATTTTGTTTTCATGTACATGATATATTTTTGGAGAAGTCCAATTGCATAGGAACTCATGACTACTATGATAGAAGCTCTTTTTGCAATTTCAATCAATATTGCTCTTTCATCAATATTTGGTTTTTCTAATATAGTATGTAAGTTGACCAATAAGGGCATATGAAGTAAATTGATCAAAGAGAGTATGTAAACACCGCTATTCCCTCCAAAAATACCATATTCATGTTCCAGCACTACACAATCATATTTATTCTCGTTAATAAAATTGGCCGCTTGGATATAATCTAATTGCTGTTGGGGGTTAATTTCGAAAACAACTTCCTCATTATAAGAATAAGATCGGTCTGAAAGAGCAATAATATGTTGGGTAATAGTTGAATCCTGATGGTCTATGGATTGTAGTAAATCATTGGTAAAAGTTGCTATTCCACATTGTTTTGGCAAATAAGTACTGATGTAGGCTATTTTCATGTTGAATTCTTAAATTTTTTAAATAATTAAATGATTTGATATGCCTGATTTTTTAGTTCAGCTGTGTTGATGAATTTACCTTATTTATGTTTCATGACTGAAACAGGTTGATATAATGGTATTCGGTGATCATTGTTATTTTTAATGAGTTTATTAAGAATGATCGTATTTATTTTTTAAGGAATGTACATGGTGTTAAAAAAATTATTTATATATGTATTTGATCCTCACGCTAGGCACGATAGCTTTTCATGGCTGTTGTGCCTAGTTTGAGAGCTATTGAAAGTATAGGTTCTGAATAAATATTAGTGAATTGCCCATATTCAACATACTAAACAATTAGAAAGTAGAAAAGTTGAATGTTTTTGAATTGTTGAAGGTACTTCTTTTTAAATCAACAATAGAAATTTCTTTTTACCGTACTGTTAAATATTTGTTAATCGAATCAAATTATCTAGCGCATGAAAACAATTTCACTTCCCAAGTGTTATATCTATAGTATTTACTTTAAAAAAGGAGATTTTATTATGAGCGAATTAACATGGAAAGGTCGTTGGAACGAACTAAAAGGTAAAGTGAAACAACAATATGCAGATCTAACGGATGACGATCTATTGTACGCCGAGGGAAAAGAAGATGAATTATTAGGTAAACTTCAAAAGAAAACCGGAAAAACTAAGGAAGAGGTAGAAGATTGGTTAGATAAATTGAAATAGTAAATTTTAGTTTTATATAGCATAAAAAATGGTTAAGTACGATAAGTGCTTAACCATTTTTTTTTGTCTCCAATAATTTATTATTACAACAGTGCCTGATTCATCTTTTAATGGATTAATATTTTAAAAAATAATACATTTCAATTGTTTGTTGTGAAAAAAAATGATCTGAAAATCAGTAGTTTGCGCATTATTTTTGGTATTTTCCCTTATTTGTGAAAAAAAAATTTTAGCTTTGTGAAGCCCATCCAAAAGGGCATGTTTTTCATAGGTAGATGAAAAGGTCGCGTTAAGTCTAACACGACCTTTTTTTATTTCCATCCATAGATTTGTTATAAATAATAAGCGCATGTTTATTTATCAATAGTTTTGAAAATTGTTTATTCAACATATCTAATTTTACTCAATATTTTTTTGATAACAATCTTAGTCCTGTATATTTGCTTTTAGAGAAATGAGATGAATAGGTTGAACAGAAAAAGCCTCACTAAAAGTAAGGCTTTCTAAGCAGTGCTCCCAACTGGGCTCGAACCAGTGACCAAAAGATTATGAGTCTTCTACTCTAACCAACTGAGCTATAGGAGCGGTTATTATATTTTGTCAAAATGTAACGTTTACCGCGTTTTGACGATGCAAATATTGATATTTGTATTGATATTTCAAAATAAAAAGATGAAAAAAATTAAAAATATTATCCTCGATTATG
>NZ_ASZT02000262.1:0-2650 GCF_001006065.1 Sphingobacterium sp. IITKGP-BTPF85 | reverse complement strand
TTATAAAGAAGTGGCTTTTATCAATTAAGTGTCCCGTCCTGAAATAAGTTGACATCTAACTCAGCTTATTATGAAAAAAGAACTAAAGAACAATTTACGACGGAGTCAGCGAGATTATAGCCTAGCTTTTAAATTATCTGTTGTCTGTCAAGTCGAAAAAGGCGAACTCACCTACAAGCAAGCACAATCTCGTTATGGTATCCAAGGACGGAGTACGGTTTTGGTTTGGTTAAGAAAACTTGGTAACTTAGACTGGAGTTTACCAAAGCAACACGCTATGAATAAGCATATTGACCCTAGTCCAAAACAACGTATTAAGTTGTTAGAAAAGGCTTTGAAAGATGAACAGGATCGCAATCTAGTTTACAAAACTATGCTTGAGATTATGGAAAAAGAATATGGTATGATCGTGCCAAAAAAGTTTTTACCCAAACAGTCGAAAGGCTTCGAGAAAAAGGATTAATAAGCCTTTCCAAAGTCTGTAAACTGTTTGGGATTAGTCGGCAAGGTTACCACCAAAAATTAAACCGTATCCATTCCCGGTTATTAGAGCTGAAACAAATTAAGCAGGAAATTCTGAAAGAACGGATGTACCTTCCCCGTTTAGGAACGCGTAAGCTGTACTTTATGTTGAAAGAACGATTTAATACGCTTCACATCAAAATAGGCAGAGATGCGCTGTTCAATTTCTTACGTTCGGAACATTTATTAATAAAGCCCGCAAGAAGTTATATCAAAACAACCAATTCAAAACATTGGTTGCATAAGTACCCCAATCTTCTAAAAGAGAAAAAAGCTGTCAGAGCAGAAGAAATATGGGTTTCTGACATCACTTATATTCAAACTAAGGAAAAAACTGCCTATTTAAGTTTAGTAACGGATGCTTGGTCTAGAAAAATTCTAGGATTTCATTTACATCATGATTTAAGCACTGATGGTGTCGCTAAAGCATTAAAAATGGCTATTAAATCAAGAACAAGCCATCTTCCTTTGATACATCATTCGGATAGAGGATTACAATATTGTTCAATGCAATATCAAGAAATACATCGTAAAAACAACATTACTTGCTCCATGACTGATGGTCATGATTGTTATCAAAATGCTCTTGCTGAGAGGATAAATGGTATATTGAAAAATGAGTTTATGATTAGCAGGCCTAAAAACATAAAACAAGCAAACACCATGATTAGGCAATCAGTGAAATTATATAATAGAAGACCACATACTGCATTAAAATATAAAACACCTAGTCAAGTACATAAACAAAAAATCCTTACTTGAAATAGTCAAGTAAGGATAATTATCGTTAAATTTATATGTCAACCTATTCTAGGACGCTACAAAGTCTTTAGAATTATTAATAGACAAAAAAAAACTTAAATATTTAGCGAATACGTGACCTTAATGAGTCCTCCCGTTTAGCATCCCAGTAGCCACAGTCAATCTCTATAAATACCGAGGTGTAAGGTTGTAATGATTCCGTCTTAAGAACAACCACTTTAAACAGTTTTGATGCCTCATCTATTTTTTTGAATATCGCTTCGTGTGGAATATCCTGAACAGTATATTTACTCCAGAGGGCTTTAACCTCCTTTTTATACTTATCTACACCTTTTACTAAACCCTCATCCAGATAATTGAGTTCTGCATCCTGATAAATGATCGGTTTGATATGAGCCTGCACCTGAAATATACTGTCCATTTCGCGCAGCACATCCATCATTTCTGCTCCCGTATTGATCATCACAATATCCGAATTATTAGGTGCTGGGTAGGCCTTATCAACAATCAAAATCCAGTTCCGATGTCCCAACAAAGGCAGCTGCTCTTCTAACCTTTGTTGCCAATCCTTATTGTTTACGCTTCCCTTTTGCTGAACACTGGCGGGTTGACAAGCGACTAAAGAAAGTATCAGCAGCAATACCATTATAGTTCTCAATCTTATTATCATGACCAGCTAATCTGAAGTAAATCCCCCTTGTTCAGTTGCAGTTCCTTCTGAAATGTTACCGTTAATTTATCCGAAGCATCCTCTACTCTCGACAATTTTAGGGGTTTATTATTTAGAACTGCTTTTAGTCGATCCTTTTGCACAGGCTCATTTCTGACCTTACCTATCGAAAACTTCTGCAACTGTAAATTTCCATAAGCGACAGACAGCTGACTTGTCTGTTCAGTATTTTGTTGAATCTGTTCATAACTTCCCCATGCTTCTGCTGTTGTGAAAGGGCATTTGAACTTTTCTGGCAATACCTTCGGTGCAAAAGCCAAGTATTTATTAGGACCATGATACGCATATCCACAAGCATTCACAAATGTACCATAGCTTGCCATGGCACGGGCATAGTGATCACTACATTCTATTTCATTAAATGGATTCCGCTTTGCTGCATGGTAACGGTCATGAATGACCCGGGTCAAAACTAAGCTCTCCTCCACCATACCTTCTGCCATCATATACGCGGCTACCTGATGTTCAAATCCGCTCATACATTCATGAAAATAACCCAATTGCCAGGTTTCATTTTCCCCATAAGCTTTCGCTTCATTTTTAGGGTTAGTATTCATCACCATCCCCCCTCTCCGGCAAGAGCATAAGGACGACCATTCAAATGCGTTTTGATATAAGGACCTACATCCATTGTAA
>NZ_ASZT02000261.1:0-2666 GCF_001006065.1 Sphingobacterium sp. IITKGP-BTPF85 | reverse complement strand
TTGACTACTTAAACTCATTTCCGTTTCAATAACGGTTTTTGGCTTTTTTAGATGTCCACTAAGGTAAAGTCATCATGATACCACCTGCGATAAATAATATCCAAGCTGGGGCAACAATATCCGCCGAAGCTAATTCTGACATCATATAGGTGTCCGGATTGCCACCAGATGCCTGGAAGAAACCGATGGCCTGAATGGCTGCTACGGGTACTCCGATAAAGTTAACCAGATCGTTTCCTGCAAAGGATAAAGCTAAAGCGAATGTACCAACACCGATAATGACCTTAAGGATGTTCACTTTTAACCTGATAAGTATAAAACTAAAGACCGTAAACAGCACAAAGCTTCCCAATATCAAATGCAGCTCGTGCGTGTTAATCCACTCCTTCGTCGCTTTATCGATAAAAGAAACGGTCTTCATTCCTTTAATCAGGATAAAATAACTTATGGATGCTAAGGCGATACCTCCAAATATAACTCCGAAAGATTTAATCTTACGTTCGTACTGAAAGGTGAATATGAGTCGAGAAAGGTATTGTACCGCCATACCTACAGTGAAGGACAGGACCACGGATAAGAGGATGCTGATGACAATCTCGGAGGCCTTCTCTGTATTAATATATTGCGAAAGCGTCGACCAATCACCTGAGGTACTTACTATTTTATAGAGTCCTAGACAGACCGCAGCCCCTAGGAGCTCAAAGACGATGGATACTGTTGTAGAGGTCGGGAGTCCGAAATAGTTAAATACATCAAGGAGTATGATGTCTGTAATCATGACGGCGAGGAAGATAACTATAACATCATTAAAACTGAACATACCAGGAACGTAAATTCCACTTCGTGCAATCTCCATCATTCCACTTGAGAAAACCGCCCCAGACAATATACCCGCACTAGCGAGAATCATGATCAGGCGGAAAGAAATAGCTTTGGAGCCAATAGCCGAATTTAAGAAATTGACAGCATCATTGGTTACGCCGACCATGAGGTCGATAATCCCTAAAGTGATCAGCGTAATAATTACGAGATATAAATAATTGTCCATAGTTATTATTTTTGCAAAGGTATGAACAAAAGGTGAGCCATATATTAAGTTAATGTTAAGTGTTGCTTTTGTTAATATTGAATAGGATTAACTATCCACTTATGCTAAAGTATTTTGTTTTCAGGTATTTATTTTAATAATAGAATAGCACAATGTTTCATCACTGTCTTTTCAACTACACTTGAATAATCCGGCTATTTCAACGAATTATTATACTGCTTTAGATCATGCTCCATATCATATAATTCAGCTCAGTTTTAGCTGCAGAAATCCCTTCAATGATCGTTTTCTTTTCGCCTTCCGAATAGGTTGAAAAATATGCAAAAACACCGGGCTCATCCAATAAGTAAAGCGAAAATTGCTTGGGACATCGATGGCATAATTATCCTTCTAGAGGTCTATCTATACATGATCTCCCTCCTGCTTATTAATCAATTTCTTAATTTTTACTTTTACAGGTAAAAAAAGCTGCCCAGATCTCTTAGATAGGAGATTGTAATGTACGAATTCAAAATCAATCACTTTTTAGATCTAAATGAGAACTCTGTAGAAGAGATCAAAAACCATCTATTTATTTTTTTGTAGATTTGTTTGTTAATATGCAGAAATCAAATAGTATTAACATTACCGGACAAACAACAAGTTCAATCTACCAGTGGACATTTAACCTTGCTGAGACAATAGGAGTACAAGATAAAACAGCACATATTCTAAGTGCCACTTTTCTCATTATTGTATCTTTTATCTTCTTGCTGTTCTTAGATTATTTTCTACGTTTCTTTTTCAATTCAATCGTTACCAAGTTTATTAAAAAAAGTAAAACTAATTGGGATGATAAATTATTTCAAAATAAGGTCCAGATTCACTTAAGCCGTTTTATATTGATAGCAATTGCACAGCAGTTTCTACCCAACATATTTATCGGCTTTCCTTCTTTTATAGACGTACTAACAAAACTGCTTGGTATTTTGATGATCTTCGCTATTTATGGTGTGGCTAATGCACTGTTAAAGACTGCAAGAGATATACTTCGTTCATCTAAAGGTTTTGTAGATAAACCTGTTGACAGTTATATTCAGGTGTTACAGATATTTTTGATATTTGTTGTTGGAACTCTTATTGTTTCTGTACTTACAGGAAATTCTCCTTGGTCATTTCTTGTTTCACTAGGAGCTGCCTCTGCTATTTTGATGCTGGTATTTAAAGATACCATTCTTGGTTTTGTAGCAAGTATACAGGTCTCTGCTAATGATTCGGTACGTGTTGGAGATTGGATAGAAATGCCTAAATATGGTGTTGATGGCGATATACTCCAAATAAATCTAAACAATGTACGCGTGCAGAACTGGGACAAGACAATTGTTACCATCCCGACATATACCTTGCTGAGCGATTCCTTCAAAACTATAGAGGTATGCAGGAAAGCGGAGGAAGAAGAATTAAAAGATCCATTTATATCAAAATATCCACCATTAGGTATCTCAGCGATGAAGAAATTCAGGAACTTAAAAAGATTGTACTTTTAACACCTTTTATTGAAAAAAGAGAAAGAGAAATAAAAGAATATAATACAAAAAACAAAATTGACCCCAAAGTTCTTGTAAACGGGAGAAGAATG
>NZ_ASZT02000260.1:0-2709 GCF_001006065.1 Sphingobacterium sp. IITKGP-BTPF85 | reverse complement strand
AGTTATTGCATTAATTGGCGAGAATAGCTATTCTCGCACTTTAATAGAACTTAAATAAGAATGAAAAACAACGCGTTTCTAATTGGCTTTATAATGATAATACTATTGGGTGCTTGCGATTCCAATACCATTATTGATAAAAATGTCAATATTAACAACAAAGAATGGCTCCATTCTGATAAACCAAGCTTTAACATACATATTTCAGATATCTCTAAAAAATATGACCTTTGGTTAAATGTTCGACACACGGCAAAATACCCTTATTCTAACCTTTTTGTTTTAGTACATGAAAAAGGTCCCAAAACTAAAGAATACAGCTATAGAAAAGCGCTCAAATTAGCAGAAGCTGATGGAAAATGGACAGGAAAAAGCGCAGGTTCTTTATATACGCAGCGTAGCCTTATTCATCAAAATTATACGTTCCCAGATACCGGTATTTACCAATTCACTTTTGAACAGAATATGCGCGACAATCCGCTTGTAGAAATAAGTGACGTTGGATTAAATATTATGAGCAAATAAAATGAATTTTCTTCGATTACTATTATTCCCTTTTGCAATACTATACGGATTTATCATCTGGATCAGAAATCGATTATTTGACCTCCAGATACTAAAATCTAAAACTTATTCCATACCGACTATCGTTGTTGGCAACCTTGCCATTGGAGGTACAGGAAAGAGTCCTATGACGGAGTTTATTATTAAAATCCTTAAAGATAAAAGATGTATCGCTACCTTGAGTCGGGGATATGGACGTAAAACCAAAGGTTTTAAATATGTTACCGTCTCTTCAACTGCTGATGAAGTAGGTGACGAACCTTTACAATTCAAAAATAAATTTTCAGATATTACAGTTGCTGTTTGTGAAGACAGATGCTTAGGGGTTGAAACATTAATGGATAATCATGATGTTATTATTCTAGATGATGCTTTTCAGCACCGTAAGCTAAAACCTACATTTTCAATACTCTTATTCGACTATCATTCTTGCCTCAATCCCATGTTTGTACTTCCCATGGGTAATTTTAGAGATCTTCCGGGAGAATCTAACGCGCAGATCTGATTATGGTTACAAAAACTCCTGCTTCAGTTACGTTTCAAGAGAAAGCAATTATTAAAAGAAAACTAGAACGTAAAAGTGGTCTTTCAAATATTTTTTTCACTTCCATACACTACGGTGAGCTAGTATATCTGAATACAAATAGGATTGAAATGAACGCCAATACGACAGTATTATTACTTACAGGTATAGCGAACCCAAAACCTTTATTAGATTACCTTACAGGGCTTGTAAAAGGTATAGAGCATCTTGGTTTCTCTGATCACCATGCCTATACATCAAATGATATATTGACAGTCAAACAGAAGTTTAATCAGATCAAAAATCCTTCTAAATTAATTATAACTACAGAAAAGGATGCACAAAGAATCCGTACTCCTGAATACTTAGCTTTAGTAGAGAGCTTACCTATAGCTTACATTCCCATCGAAATAGCATTTGAAGATCAGGAATATCGAAATATTATTGAACAACAACTTCTATCTATCTGTGACAGAAGTGTTAATGAATCTTAAATTTTCACATCACTTAAACTTTACTAAATATCATTTGTCTTCTTATTGGCGACTAAACTAGTTGACATAAAAAATAAGTAAACTAATAAAATGATATGAAAAATTTAAAATCAAGTTTAATGGGAGCTTTTATGTTATTGGCTGTAACAGCTATGGCACAAGAAAGACAACGTAATGGTGGTCAGCAGCGATCTCCTGAAGACCAAGCTAAAAATATGGTAGAAAGATTAGATAAGCAATTAAAATTATCACAAAATCAAAAAGATTCAATCTATGTATATAGCTTGGAACTGTCCAAAAAGCAACAAGATATTTTTAAGAATACAGATGACCGTAAAGCAGCTTTCGAAAAATTGCAACCTCTTCGTTCTTCAACCGACGTAAAAATCAAATCATTTTTAAATGCTGAACAAAGTAAATCTTACGACGCATTACAAAAAGAAATGCTAGAACGTAGGCAACAAAGACAAAAATCAAACTAATTTGATTATAATTATTGACAAAAGGTTCAACTGTGAAGTTGAACCTTTTTTTTATTAAAAACTGATTTTCAATAATTTAAAACGTTAATTTTGTTAAAATTTTGTTAAAGTAACAGATTTGATACAATAAAAAGCAGTAGTTTTTAGTTTTAGTAGTAGAATTTAAGAATTGAATATTTACACTAAAAATAACAGTCATGAAAAAATTATTTTTAACAGGGATCGGGTTTTTATTAGCACTCAGTTTAACATTTGCCCAACAAGCTAGTCCAGAAGAAACAGCTACTCAGGTAACGACGGAATTAACGCAAAAATTAAGTTTAACAGACGAGCAGAAAACTGCCGCTTATACAATTACGCTAGATCAGGCAAAAGCTGAGGCTGCTTTACTGCAGGATACTACGGCTACTAAAGAAGTATTAACAGAACAATTTACTAAATTACAAGCTGATGCAGATGCAAAGGTTGATGCATTACTAACAGAGGATCAAAAAGAATTATTCAAAAAAGTGGTGGCAGAAAGACCTGCTAAAGTTATTCCAGAAGTAGCACCTAAGCCGGTCAAGGAAGAGCAAAAAGAAAATACAGAAGAAACAACACAATAGTATAAGAGCTTGTTCATAAACATTATCCAATTTGGATAAAA
>NZ_ASZT02000259.1:0-2825 GCF_001006065.1 Sphingobacterium sp. IITKGP-BTPF85 | reverse complement strand
AAATAATCCCTCCTCTTCCGCATCCTGATAAAGAAAATATATCAAAACCCTATAAATTCAAGGATTTATAGGGTTTTTCTTTTTATACACCTATCGTTTTTTTCAATACTTCTCATTTCTAGCGAGACCCTAGCGAGACCCTAAAATTTGGCTAGCTAGGGTCTCGCTAAAATGAACCGCTAGATGAATACCGCATAAAGGCATGACATGACCAGATGCTGAACATCTTGACAGTTAATATCCAATAGAATAAATTGAATATTGAAATAAAACACCACCACAATGAGCAATCAAGTTACTATCTACATGTATACCCGTGCTGTAAAAGCTAACAAAGCAGGACTACATCCCATTTATGTCCGCATAACCATACAAGGTAAACGAACCGAATTCTCGACCAAAGAAAGCAAGTAAAAGAACGTCGCTATATTGATGTTGGATTTTAGATATTTCATAAATTTACAGTATATTGATAACTAAAATAAGTTTTACAAAACAACATATGCATTGCGTCATTTTTTGAGTTATCTGCTAACATTTTCAAGCATAATCCATAGACTGAAAGATGAAAAAATTATTTAGTACAATAAGGAAAAAAGAAATTAACGAAATTTCTAAAATTCTCGACAAAAATCCGGAATTGGTAAATTGTATTGCAAAAGGAATATCTAAACGCGATGATGGAGAAATTCCTTTACAGACTGCAATTAAAACTGAAAACTTTGACATAGCTAAACTACTAATTGAACGTGGAGCTGATGTAAAATTTATGGAAACAGAAATTGAAGATGAAGATTGGAGAAAACCGGCCTTACATTTTGCAATTGAAGCAGTTATTGCCAATTCAAGAGATGAAATTTACATTCCTAAATATAGTCCTCAAAATAATTCTGGCTTTTTAGGATTATTCAAAAAAGACCAATGGACGGTTAAAAGTGAACCGACAAAAAAATATCGAGAGGCATTTGAAATTATGAAATTACTAATAGAAAAAGGTGCTGACATTCATTCATCTAATTCAACTAGTAATTATCAAATAAGTGCTAGCGAATTTATATGTAATCGCATTGCAAATTATCATTTTGACAATAAAAGACCACTGGCTAAAGAAACAATAGATGATTTACATCCGATATTTGAACTATTCAAGATAAAGAAAATTACTGACTTTGATTTACCAAGTGTTAGCGAAAGAGGAAATACGGTTTATGAAAGTTACAAAAATTTAATTGACCAAATTTTCGAATGAAATTATGCCTTCACATGACAAGGGTCTTGCCGAACCGTTAGTCGCAAGCGTATCGCGAATCTGCAAAATAACAAATGATCATTTCATTAAATTTTCAGATGCACTTTATGAATTAGGCGAAAGTTGTAAATTGGTGTTAATTGATTGGAACAGTCTGGAGCTAATAGACTTAACTGACAGAAATAAAATTGAAAGAGTATTTCCTCATCTATACAAAATAATATGACAAGCGATAAACAACTGACACATATAAGCAAGTTTTTAAGTTTGGTACTAAGACACCAACCTAAAACAATTGGTATTCAACTTGACCAAAATGGTTGGACCGACGTTAAAGAATTAATTGAAAAGGCAAACGAAAATGGTATAAGTTTCGACCGAGATACACTTAACTATATTGTTGCGACAAATCCAAAAAAGAGATTTGCTTTTAATGAAACGCTTGACAAAATAAGAGCAAGTCAAGGACATTCAATAGAAATTGAATTAGGCTACGAGAGCCAAAAACCACCTGAAATTCTATATCATGGAACAAGCAAAAATTCAGTACAATCAATAATTGACAAAGGACTTGAAAAGCGGAGCAGACAGCACGTTCATTTGAGTAGCGACATTGAAACAGCAATTAAGGTTGGACGAAGACACGGAAAGCCTGTTGTACTTAAAGTCCTTGCTGAAAAAATGTACACCGACAATTTTCAGTTTTTCATTTCGGCCAATGGTGTTTGGCTGACTGACCATGTACCTGCGAGATATTTAAAGTCGAATGACGAATAAAATAATAAAAGTTGGTAACAAGTAATGGGGTATTACATCTTGTCTTTTTTTGTTTTAATGATTACATCGCAGATGACAATAGTGGGCGGAATGTATATACTTCAAGTTTTGTGCTTTGGTAGAAATTTGTATTTGAGTTGAAAGTTTCGGCTCCGAAATCCGCCATTGCGTAAGTACCGGAACGTTTTGCGTCAGCTTAAAAACAATCCCGTGCAAATAACAATAGTCCTCCTACTCGTTTTAATTATAAAGCTAGGGTTTGTAAGCGTTGTAAATTTCATCAACACTTTTGATACACTAACGTCGTTATATTGATGTTGGATTTTAGATATTTCATGAATTTACGGTATATTGATAACTAAAATAAGTCTAATAAAACAAAATATGCATTGCATCAATTTTTGAGTTAGAGATAATTTTAAGAAAAACACCATAGAAGGGAAAAGATAATAAAGGAAGTGAAAAGTTATTATTTATCTAATTTTAGGTCCATAACTATAGGAGTAATTTTTATAATTATGGGCATTGCCACAACATTTATTGGGTTTGATATAAAAAGGTCATTTTGGAATAACTCTCAAAGCATGATTATTGATTTCAGAGGTATAATGCATTTTATTGTCTCTATATTGTTATTGCTTTTCAGAGCTGGCTTGATCTTTTTTGGATATATTACTATAAAATATAGAAGTAAAATCATTAGAGCAAAAACTGATGACAAGGGATTATATTTTAAAGAAATTACAGGAGGTAATAAACTTGAAAGATTATCTTTTGACAGTACTGTCCTAAATAAATT
>NZ_ASZT02000258.1:0-2966 GCF_001006065.1 Sphingobacterium sp. IITKGP-BTPF85 | reverse complement strand
TTTTTGTTAATATATCATTCTGATAGATACATCTTTTTATATTTATTGCTCAGCTCAGCAATATATGCATATCTGTCCTTTTCTTTTGTATTAGCAAGTATACGTTCATATAGATCGACCGAGTCAAGAGCCATCCTTATATTTTGAACTTCCAACCCGTTTTCAGGTTTGTCAGTAGCTAGTTGTTGATAATAATCCATATGCTCTGTTAAAAATTTCATATTACGATCAACCAGCTGGTTTGCAAATTTTATTTCTCCAGTTTTATAAAGCGTATCAATAACATCCCCATAACTCGTCACATCAGACATGCTATATAGTCTTTGGGGTAATTCATTAAATGCTTTTACTGCCACTTGTCTTGCTTTTTCGGTCTCCCCTTTTGCCAACAAGGTTCGCGCTGCTTTCCCGAAAATCTCATCTGCATACATACCTGCAAAACGGAAGGAATCCGTATCAAGATAAGTTGCTTGATGTATGTTTCCCCAAGCGTATTTTTCAACAATATTTTTATATAATTTATCGACATTAATTAGAGACTCCCCTTTTTCAAGCTTTGCTTCTATAGGCATCAACCGTTTGGCAAACCCTTCATTTACCATGTATTTATCCAATCCCATCAAACTTTCAGCAGGTACCATTCCTGAAAAATAAATTGGTCTTTTCCAATTATTATTCACAAGAACAGACATCAAGCCTAGATCTGCTCTGGTGACGTAATCATTACCAAAAGTCCACTCCATTTGTTTTGGGATCTCACTTTCCCATTCTTGAGGTACGACTTTATTTCTAATGACATCTTCCTTATTCACGGCAAGCTTCAAGCTTTTTGTTGGCAGAAAGTTTTCATATTGTCCGTCTCTCATTTGAAGTTTGTTATCATTACTATCTGATAATAAAAAATCCAACAACAAGTTTATATCTGTATATCCTGCTAAATTCAAATCATGGTAAGGCAAAGATTCTCGAAGGCCTTTTGCCACCTTTTCATTCGGTATCGTGATCGGCAATCCTGCGGCCTGATAGGTGCCATTTTTTACCTGGCGGAAATACCAGTCAGAAGTCAAATAACTGATAACCACTATTCTAACATCCCGCCGAACACCTTCTACTTCTTGTAAATACCATAGCGGAAAAGTATCATGATCACCGTAAGTAAACAGGATCGCATTGGGAGCACAGGTTTCTAAATAATTTTTCGCCATATCCCTAGCTAACGATTTCTCCGATCGATTATGATCATCCCAATTTTGACTAATAAGAATCAATGGGCCAGCTATGAGACATAATGATGTAGCAAGCAGACTTGCATTTCTTTCATTAATATATTTTTAAAAAATTCAGAAATAGCAAATACACCTAATCCAATCCAGATTGCGAAAGCATAAAATGATCCTGCATAAGCATAATCACGTTCACGTGGTTGCAAAGGAGATTGATTTAAATAGATAACGATGGCCAATCCTGTAAACATAAATAAGAGACTAACAACAGTTGCATCTTTCTTGTTACGTTTAAAATGCCATAGCGCACCTGCGAATCCAATTATTAGCGGAAGGAAAAAATAGGTATTCCGAGATGGATTATGGATCATTTCATCCGATAATTTAGATTGTCCACCTATATGTAAATTGTCGATAGCCTTAATTCCCGATAACCAATTTCCTTCTGTTAAAGAACCGTGTCCCTGCTGATCATTTTGCCTTCCAACAAAGTTCCACAGGAAATAACGTGCATACATATGCCCCACTTGATAGTTAAAGAAGAATTTCAAGTTGTCAGCAAAATTTGCTTTTCTTCCTTCTTCAATACCTAAATAACCTTTATAAAAATATTGATGATAGGGTTTTTGACTGTAAATCCTTGGGAAAATGGTTTCTCTATCAAATTGATAACTTGCGGCTCTTTTTATTGGTGTATACTGGTGGTTGTCTTTTCTATAATCAATACGTTCATTGATACCTATGGGATTTGCATCAAAATATTGCCCTTTTATGAGTGGCTCTGATTCATACTGTTCTCTACTTAAATAACCCAAGAAAGAAAATACGTTTTCAGGATCATTATTATTTAAGGAAGGGTTAGCATTAGCCCTTAGCAATACCATAGTGAAAGAGCTATATCCTAATAAAATAAAACAAGTTGCCAAAATCGCTGTATTCAAAATAACTTTTCCTTTTCTTATGGAGTAATATATGCCATAAATTAATGCCGATAAGATCATTATGACAAAAACGAATATGCCCGATCCAAATCCTAATCCAAGTGTATTGACAAAGAACAAATCAAACTTGGCAGCAAATTTAATAAGGTACTGGATTATTCCCCACAGAATAATGGCCAATATTCCTAGTCCAATAAACAATGCTTTACTAATTCCCCAAAATGTTGTACGCTCAGTTTTCTTAAAATAAATAATAAGTGCTATCGCTGGAATAACTAATAGATTCAATAAATGAACTCCTATTGAAAGTCCAATAATATAAGCGATGACAATAAGCCAACGATCTGCATGCGGTTTATTTGCACGGGCTTCCCATTTTAGAATTGCCCAGAATACGACTGCTGTACATAAGGATGACATCGCATAAACTTCAGATTCAACTGCTGAATACCAGAATGTATCGGAGAAACTGTAAGCTAAAGCTCCAACCATGCCTGCTCCCATTATTTTAATCAGGTGATTTTTATCATTGGATTGATGATCAGATTGGATAATTTTTCTTGCTAATGCTGTTATGGTCCAAAACAAAAACATAACTGTCAAACCACTGCATATAGCAGAACCCACATTCATCCAAAATGCAATCTGAGCTAAATTTCCTAAAGCAAAATTTGAAAATATATTCTGCAACATTAGAAACAAAGGTGCTCCAGGCTGATGAACAATCTGAAGTTTATATGCTGATGCAATAAATTCACCAGTATCCCACCAGCTTGTTGTTCGCTCTGCTGTGATAATGAAA
>NZ_ASZT02000257.1:0-3008 GCF_001006065.1 Sphingobacterium sp. IITKGP-BTPF85 | reverse complement strand
AAAACCAAACAGATGAATTTAAAGCAAATACACCAGGAATATATACTCAATCATCCTACAGCTGTCAAATTAGGTCAAAGTAGATCACAGCTAACTTTTCGGCAGATTGCAGGCATACGCGAGTCAGCCTTTAGTATCTCTCAGTTATTTACGATAGCAGATGGTGAAGAGATTATTAGAACAGGTTTTGCTCGCTGGCCAGATGTTATAGCAGGAGAGTTGGATCTCCTCAAGAAGAGGTTGGTGGATTAATTTGTAATGCAATTGTATCTATTGTCACTGGATGTTTTTGAATTTTTCATTCCGATTTTTCTAATAATGCCGCTGACATAGTTTAAATTACGAGCTCTGTTAATTTTTAAATATTAAATAAACAAGAACAATAGCCAAGAAAAGAAGTAAACTTATTATTACAGAACTAATTGGTTTTGCAAAATTGAGCGTGTACCCATGCATACTAGATGTCCTTTTAGGAATCAATAAACGAGTATCTGATGGGTTATAATAGAATATACCGAACTTATAATGTTTTTGATTATCCATTAGTAGTAATTTAAATGATTTATAATGATGATTATTAGGTCTTTAAAAGTAAAGATATTCTGCTTTTATTTACCAGTGTATGTTTTATATGTATTTAAATATAATAAATTACTCTTTAAATATCAAATTTTTATAATCTTTCCATAGTTTATTTTTAGATTTCTGAACTTTTTAGTTGTTGTTACTAGATCAGGTTATTAACACTCCCTATCAGCCTGATGCATTCCTCTCTGATAGCCCATAGTTCATCAAGAGAGTAGGGGATTTTGTTATCTTCAATCCATTGAGCAAGGTATTCTCGATGATACTGTACTTTGAAATCGGTTATTTGATCTGCTTGTATTTCGATTTCTTTTAGTATATCCAGCTCAAATTTAGTTTCGTTTATCCCGATTCCTGTAAAATCCATAATGTAGTTAGATATACGTAAATAGTTATGAGCTTCCGGAATGTACGGTAAATCGTGCTCCTGCAGTAAATCCTTAATAGCAGGTGTGTTATTACCATCCATTTTGAATAATCCCAGTATGAGTTTCAGCTCATGTTTTCCATTTTCATCAGCCAATCTCTTCAATAGCGCATGCTTTGTGCTGCAAGTACCATACAGGTCTTTAAACAGCACTAATTCATTTTCTTTATCTTGATTGCGACGATATGTGAGACTACTAACCCAGCTACCCGCTTTTTGAAAAGTGTTGATACCTGAGCTTAAGAATGTCTTAGAAATCAAGCCATTTGATGATAAGATTTCGAAATCAAATGGTTTAAAATACAAACGTCTTGAGAATTGATTCGTCCTGCGATCGAATAAGATAGGTTCACCAGATTTTTTATTAAGATAGTACCGAATATTTTGGATCAAATATCGTGGATGAAAATCGGGACCAAATTCATCAGACTCTCTATACTTTTTTAATATATCCAGCGCAGTTCTTGCAGAATTGAAATAACCGTCGGCTATTAATTTTTTGAAATGCTCCTGAACATCATCATATGTGCTGAGGAACAATGTGGTTGGTAATTCAATTTCTTTATCTTCTTCAGTAATTATCAGCGTTCTAATTGGTTTAATTTCATCGTTTGCAATGACAATTTCCCATTGCGTTTTCTTCCGTTCAACTTTACTGACGATGACATCTAATTTGTAATAATCTATTGGATTGCTAGGAGGGTTGTACTCTTCTAGTTTAAATACCTTCCCTAGAACAAGACTATCTTCTGGATCTATTAAAGTCTTTTTTAACGGATTTTCAGCATCACGTATTAAGAAATTATGCTTACCAATCATAAATGAACATTCAAATGCAGAATATCCTTTCTCAATTCTGATTTTATGAAAGAACATTACCTTGTCAAATGAAATTGCAGGAAAGGTCGTATGAACTGTTTTTTTTCTCTTTGTGGTCATAATTAATCGATGAACAAAGATAATAATTTCTTAAGGTCTTTTGAAAAGAGCTTCATCGTCACTCTTCCTTAATAAAGTTCCTTTTTTAACCGCAGCTTCAATGATTGCTGTAAAATCTTTTGCTTCCCAATTCTTTTCAGCTTTAGATCCACAATGATGAGCAATTTCTTTCGCAGAATGCCATTCATCAAAAAAGGAGTCTTTTTCCTCAACTAATAATAAGTAAAGAACACCAGTTTGTTTGAGTTCTGTTGGTTTAATTTTAATAACGATTTTCTCGACCATTTTTTCCTCAAAATCAACTGGAGGATAAAAGTCATTCAAAGTATATGTGTTATCACTACCTTTCAATACAGCTATTTCTGTGAACTTTCTTGCGAGCTTATTTAATTGTTCATCTGTATATCTATTTATTACAAATTGACTTTCGATTGCACCTAAGATATTTCCATCATCAGAAAGTCCAAGGTATTTATGTACTTCTCTTTGGGTTATGCCTAACTCTGTTCTAATAAATTTGACTTTATTAATTATCCATAAGGCTACTGAGCTAATTAGAATCGGTTTTCTCACAAATTCAATATGGGAAACTTAGCGTTTATATATTGAAGACAATAAAATTTGGATTGTATTAATAATCTGATTATATTTGAATTATAAATGATTTTATAATTATTTATGGCATTGAATTAAAAGAGTCTCGACAACAAACTCTGACAATAAATTACAACGAGACGGTAGATTTAATGCCCAAGTAGATATTTTATGTACCTTTGGTGCATGCTATAGCTCTTGGGCTTCTATCGTATGTCGTTTGTAAGGGGTCAGAGCCTTGTTGTGCGATGGATAGGGCCCAAAGTTATAGTTCCTTTTCATTTCGCGACTCTCAAATTATAAACTATTAATTTGTGAGTATGTATCAAAAAAAACAAACTACCAAAAACATCATCAAGCCGGCAGATTAGATCTGTTGCGCAAAGTCACTATGCTGACTATCCATTCAAAATGCAATCACGAAGCCAGTTTTTAACCTTGATGTAGACCAATAATTGCATTT
>NZ_ASZT02000256.1:0-3086 GCF_001006065.1 Sphingobacterium sp. IITKGP-BTPF85 | reverse complement strand
TTTACCAAAGTGACCAGCTTTAACCATTGCTTTCGCTTGTTTTACCATCGGATAACCGGAGTAAGTATGTGTTAAGCAAAGTGTTTTATTCGTGCTTTTTATTATTTCTTCTAAAGATTTTGCTTCTTCTAACGTTAAGGTCATCGGTTTTTCAATGACAACATTGAAACCATTTTCCAAAGCCATTTTTGCAGGAGGATAATGCATGAAATTGGGTGTAACAATCGTTAAGAAATCCATGCGCTCTCCTTCTGGAAGCTGGCTTTCTTTTAAAATCATTTCCTCATAATTTGCATAGCAACGATTTTCTGGAATGAATAGATCTTCAGCAGACTGTTTGTTGATTTCAGGATTGATGCTGAATGAACCACATACAAGTTCGATTTTACCATCCATATTTGCCGCGATACGGTGTACAGCTCCGATGAAAGCATCGTTGCCCCCTCCGACCATACCCATTCGTAGTTTTCTCTTCATGTGATATATTTTATTATTTACTGTTTAGATTAATCGACAAGATACAAAAAATGATTTTATTTTATCGATAGAATCAGTTTAAGACTGCCCAAGTTTTCTTTTAAGTAGCCATCAGGAAATTCTTTTTGTAGGTTCTTATATTGATCTTCATCTCTAATGAGCACTCTTGATGTTCCATTTATCCAAAATTTAAGGGGTTCAAGTTCTGATTTTTTGACAAAACCAATTTTTTCTAATGAAGAATCTTGACTCCAATCCTTATCGGTATAGGTCATAATATCCTGAGGGTTGAAATCGTTGATAAATGCTTTAAGCAATTTGCTGATTCCCCCTACTACATTATAACCAAGTTTATTGCAAAATCTGATGAGTTCAAATGACCGATAGTTTTCAATCTTTAATTCAGGCATTTTTCTTCCTCCGCTAAATACGGCAAGAGAAACTAGTTCACCCTCTAAAAATAGACCGTACCGATATTTTCCTGGCATTGCCCCCTGCAAGTGGTTTTCTTCCAAGAATGCGATTGTATTTTTTTTATCGACACGAGCTACAACGGTATTTCTAGCGTAAGCTTTTTTCTGATGTAAGGCGATTGCCAGTATTCTTTTTAGAATGATAGCATATTTGCTAAATAATATATCTTCATCAATATGTACGATTTTTTGATTTTCTTCTGAAACCCGCTTCGTGATATTAGATCCGTAAAGATGAATTTTAAAAGGAAGCTCCTCTCCCGTTATTACCGTAAATACGGGGGATTTTTCGGAGACTAAAATCTGTGAATCGAAGCTCTTTCGTAATGCATTACAAAAGCGTTCTACTATTTGATGGTATGAATCTGTCATTTTCGAATAACAAAAATATGATTTATTAGAAACAAACTGTGGTTTTCGATTGAATTTTAATACGTATCTTTGTCCTTCAAAAAAATAAAGTATGAAACTTCCAATTGTGGCTTACGGAGACCCAGTTTTGCGTAAGGTAGCAGATGAAATAGATGAGGATTATCCAAACTTGAAACAACTTATTGCAGATATGTTTGAAACCATGTACGCAGCAAGTGGTGTTGGGTTAGCAGCCCCGCAAGTTGGTTTGCCAATTCGTCTTTTTGTAATCGACGCAACTCCTTTTGCTGAAGATATTGAAGAAGAAAAAGAAGTGTTGACAGCTTTCAAGAAAGTTTTCATTAATCCGATCATGGTTGAAGAGTCTGGTGAGAAATGGGCCTTTAATGAAGGATGCTTAAGTATTCCTGATATTAATGAGGATGTTTTGAGGCACCCGAATATTAAGATTAATTATCTGGATGAAAACTTTGAGGAGCACGAAATTGATTTATCCGGTTTAGCAGCGCGTGTTGTGCAACATGAATATGATCATATCGAAGGGAAATTGTTTACTGATAAATTGTCTACACTGAAAAAAACAATGTTGAAAGGAAAACTGGATACAATTTCTAAAGGGATGATCCGTGTTGGATATAAAATGAAATTTCCATTTCAAAAGAAAAAGCGTTAGTTATAATTAACGCTTTCTAATCATTCTCCACCTTAGCCACCCACTATCGGAAGGGAGAATTTATATTTACGGCTAAGATCCGAACTGTAAAGATCAACAATGCACTTAAAAAAGCATTTATGCCCTCGGAAAGGCCAAAATAAGGTAAGGTTACGTAAAGTATAGCCCCTGATAAACAAGCTGTTGCGTAAATTTCTTTTCTGAAAATTAATGGCGTTTCATTCATAAGGGTGTCCCGGATGACCCCTCCCATTACAGCCGAAAACATGCCTAGAATTACAGCCGCAATTGTAGAGCTTTCATAGGTAATGGATTTCTGTAAGCCAACAATAGTAAAGAAAGCGATCCCCATGGCATCAAAAAGTGTTAAAGTTCGGGAGAATCTATCTAATTTGTCGTTAAGGACTGCTGAGAGAAAAACCCCGATTAGTATAGCAATTAGATAATTTCCATCGTCAACCCAAATGGGACGAAGGTTTAGAAAAACATCCCGGAGTGAACCGCCCCCTATTGCTGTAACAAATCCTGTAAAAGTTGCACCGAAAATATCAATTTTTCTCCGATTAGCTGCCATGGCTCCTGAAATGGCAAAAAGCATTGTGCCCATTAAATCAGTATAGTATATATAATCAGGTCCTGTCATTTATGCTTATTCTATTGGTTTGGCGCTTAGTTGTATAGGTTGATTCGTATTTAATATACTTTTTTATCGTTTTATGATCCTGATTTTAAAAATGATTTTCCGATCACTTAATCTAATGTTTCGTCTATTCCAGCAGTAAATATAGTTTTTTATTTTACATCACGATAATGTTTAGCGCTAGTTCTGATCAATTTTTCTAGAGCGTGGTAAGAATCAATATCTTCTTTTTTGGAAGTTTGGAGATACCGACTATTACATGATCTGACTTTTATAATATAGTTCATAGATTTTATTTTTAAAATCTATGAAAGAAAAAATTACGTATTTGATGCAAATTGATTTTCGATTAGCTGTGTGAGCGTGATTATAAAGCAGCTCTTTAAACCAATTGAATCTGGACAAACCTACTATTACTGTTGTTAGCAGGGTGATACCATGTTATAAGCAA
>NZ_ASZT02000255.1:0-3091 GCF_001006065.1 Sphingobacterium sp. IITKGP-BTPF85 | reverse complement strand
ACCACTCTGCCAGCTCTCCGCCACAAAAGTAGAAAAATTCATTTAGTCGCCAAAACTTATTTTTTACTCCATTGAAAATGAGGGAGATTAATTTTTTAAGCTATATTTTAGTTAAAAAAAGGCTTAAATTACTTTTAAAGGCTATGGAAGTAAGATTTCATAACAGTGTTTTTTGATGTTCTGTGCGATTTTATCAATCGGTAAATCATCACTATCTGTTCCGAAAGGTTCTTCAATGGATTCGCCAATTAATTCTAATGATGCTAATACATAAAATATAAATGGTACTGCTGCAATCACAAAATAACCAATTGAAAAGACGTATCCGATGGGTAGTGTTGCTGTATAAAGGATGATGAACTTTTTTATGAATGCATTATAGGATAGCGGTATTGGTGTGTTTTTAATCCGTTCACATGCTCCACATACATTGGTGAAAGATTCAAGTTCATTGTTTATAATTCGAAATTGATCTCCTGTTATTTTTCCTTCCTTATAGAGGGAATTTGTTTTTTTAAAAATTAATGATGCTACCTGATTGGGACCATGTTTTGATCATCCAGATTTTCTAATTCCGGATGTGACACTTCATCAAGCATAAATTTGGTGTAGTCCGAACGAAGAAAGGTATAGAGTGTTTCTGCATAAAGCGGAATTGCTTTCCTATAAAAACTGCGGTTTACCTTATCATCGCTTTCCAGAAATGCATTCATTTTATAGGATAAACTTCTACTGATGTTTGTTAGTGAACCCCATTGTTTTCTAGCTTCCCACCAACGGTCGTACGCAGTATTAGTTCTAAATACAAGCAAAAGGGAGAGTACGAATCCAAGTAAGCTATGAACTATTGTGATATTTTTAATCCAACTTTTTTCAGCTAGTTTTAAATATTCCAGTTCTAGGTACGCAATGCCCCAAGAATATAAAGATGCTAAGATAAGATATGGAAATAATTTACGGAAAGTATCCGTTTTATGGAGTTTGAGAGTTGAAGTAAGCCAATCTTTTGGGTTGTAAACAATCATAGACAAAAATACAAAATGTTTATTTTAATTTTGATTCTTTGTAAAAGATAGATTAAATTCATTGCCAAATGAAGAAAAAGAAAGTTCAGCGCAAGAAATCAGGCGAGATCACAGATGACAATGGTAAAAGATGGAAGTATATCGCATTTTCTGGAGCTTTTATTCTTCTTGTTCTTTTAGCGTTTGCATGGCATTATCGTGCGGGAATTAGATATTACCTCAGTACTTTGGGGAAAGCTCGAGGAACTGCTCATAAAGAGGCTAAATATGATATTCGAAATGTGGAGATTATGTCGAGCCATTCAGATAAGATTTTTGGTTTAGATATATCGCAATATCAAGGTGATATTAACTGGATAGAAGTTAATACAATCAATGATCAATTTCCAATAGATTTTATTTTTGTAAGGGCAACGATGGGTGAAAGTAAGGTGGATGATCGATTTGATGATAATTGGAAAGCAGTTGCTACTAGAGCGAATTTAAGAGGGGCTTATCACTATTTTAGACCAAATGAAAATTCCGTTAAGCAGGCTAAAAATTTTATTAAGACTGTTAAACTTGAATCAGGAGATCTACCGCCTGTACTAGATATTGAGGAATTGCCTAAACATCAATCCATGGACAGTCTGAAAGTTGGTTTAAAACGGTGGCTGGACGAAGTTGAATCACATTATAGGGTAAAGCCTATTTTGTATTCAGGAGATAAATATTATACAGATTTTCTTCAAAAAGAATTTAGTAATTATATTTTATGGATTGCCAATTATAATTTTTGGGTCGAAGATCTTAAAGATCATTGGAATTTTTGGCAGTTTTCCGAGAAGGGGACTGTTAGAGGGATTAACGGGAATGTGGATCTAAATATCTTCAATGGTACTATTGAAGAACTTGAAAAAATTACTATTCCTTTTAAAAATTGAAATTACATAATCTTGAGACAATAAATACAGAGGATGCTTAAGGGGGGATGTTCCTCTTTGAAATTTATAAACATACATCATTATTTTCTGGTGGAAGCGATCAGCATCGCACATCAATTCACAAAAGAAGTTGAAAGTATCGGTTTTAATTGCTTTATCTTCTTTTAAAAATTAATACAGATGAAAAAAGAATATTTAACTTATATAGTTGGCGCGTGTGCAACAGTATTTTTTATTTTAACATTTACACAGATCGGTTTTGGAAAAGCAATATCGGAAAGTGAAAAGAGATCTCCTTCTATTTCGCTTATCCCTCCTGTTTCAGCTTTGAATTTAACGCAATTTATGTCATTGGAAGCAACAGGAGCATTGGTGTTAGATACCAGGTCGGTAAAAGATTTTGCAGCAGGTTATATTCCTAAGTCGGTGTTTATCGGTTGGAACGGCCCATTTAAAGCTTGGGTTCCAAAAATATTAGCCAACAAAGACCAACCGATTATACTCCTTTCAGATCAGGAAACAGTAGCACAGGTATGCTTAACATTGGAAGAATTAGGCTATACGCATATATTAGGGTATCTTGAGGGAGGTGTGCGTAGTTATAAAAAGCAGTACCTTTTAGATTCTATACCAGAGGTCGATGCTTCGACTTATTTAGATTTATCAAACGAAGGTCAAATAATAGATGTCCGGTCGGAAAAAGAGTTTGCCACAGGGCATATTGACAATGCGATGAATTTTCCATTAAAAGATTTAGGTAACTTTAATCTAGATTTACCAGACAATAAGAATTATTATGTCCAATGTCTTTCTGGATATCGTAGTATGATTGCTATGTCTATTTTGAAGAAGAAGGGCTTTGAGCATGTAATAAATATTAGAGGTGGATATCAGGCATTGAAACAATTAAAAGAGGAGAAATAATGGCTACATTCGATGAGATTATTAAATCAAATAATGTTGTACTGGTAGACTTCTTTGCAACTTGGTGTGGACCGTGTCAGACCATGGCACCCATATTACAAGATGTAAAAGAGTTTTATGATGAAAGTTTGTCAATTATAAAAATTGATGTGGATAAAAATCCTAAGATAGCATCCATTTATAAAGTAAGTGGAGTTCCTACTTTTGTATTATTTAAAA
>NZ_ASZT02000254.1:0-3098 GCF_001006065.1 Sphingobacterium sp. IITKGP-BTPF85 | reverse complement strand
GTAAACAAGATAAAAGACGGGAATGTTGTACACGTTAAATACAGGTCATGTTATGGTCAACTATGAATTGGTTTTTTAAGTAATATGACGTTTATATGAACGATGATCAGCTATATCTTAGCTTTAAATTGGTAAAATGTAAGGACTATTGATTGCTATAGTCTTTTCGTTTTCTTCAACTTTTTAATTCACTACACTGCCTATAGGCACCTACTTCTTTCTTGTTTTTCATGTAAAGGTATAATCCTCCAAAAGCAAAGATCAATAGGATAGGAAGTATTAACGTGATCTGTAATACTTCCGGCCCAGCTAGGTTTTTAGCTGTTGTGTATGCCAAAGCTTCTGCCGTTCCTTCTGTTGCTGAACTATACAGATCGAGATTGGAACCAATTGGTAAATGCTTTATGATTAATCCATCATAATAGCTGCCCATGATCATCGTATAGATGGAAACAGCAAACATACCAGCTCCACCGATAAGATTTAAACCCAAAGCTCCAGATTGTGGAATATTTTCGGCAACAAAACCGATCATAGTTGGCCAGAAGTAACACACACCGATACCAAAAATAATTGCTGCAAAGAAAACAGCATTACCTGTAAAGCTACCAAGCATATATAGACCTGCTGCTGCAAAGATTGCTGAAAAAAGGAGCACACCTTGGGGTGCAAGTTTTTGAACAATTGGTTTTGCGAACGCGCGGCCTATTACCATAATTCCAGTGGTAATCGTAAGTAATAGAATGGCGTTGTCGGTTACATTTTTAAGCAGTAAACTAATCCATTGCCCTGTAAATAGTTCAGTAATAGCGGTCATAAACATGCATAGAAATAGGAATAGAAATAAAGGAGAGCCTACTGCCTTGTACATGTCTGCAGTGGAATATCCTGAGGATACCCGTTCTGTAACGGGGAAATCAAGCTTTGAGAAAATATAACCATAAATAACTGTTGGAATTAACATCATCCCAACTTGGAACTGCCATCCGATGCCCAGATGGACAAATAGCGTGACCAATAACGTACCTATCACAACACCTCCAGGAAACCAGAGATGGAAATAGTTGAGTCTAGTTGTCTTTTCTTGCGGATATAGTGCGGCCACTAATGGATTACAAGCGGCTTCAACCGTACCATTTGCAATGCCAATTAATAATGTGGAGAAGAAAAGACTCCAATAGCCTTGTGCAAAGATGGTCAATAGAATACCTGCTAAATGAAAAAGGAAAGCCATCACCAGAAGGCGTTTCATCCCGATGATGTCAACAATAAAACCACCGATAACGATGGCAAGTGGAAATCCCCAAAAAGCTGTAGCTGTGATGGTTCCCAACTGTGTCGCATTTAATTGAAAATCAATGCCGAGTTGATCCATCATACCCGCACGGATACCGAAAGAAAGCGAAGTGACTAAAAGAGCGAGACAACTTGCCCAAAATAGTTTAGATGTTTGAATTTGATGCATATATTTAGGTTAAATTGATTAGTTTAAAAGTATTTCATCCATAAATATCCAAGCTGGTTGTCCTTTTCCGGCGTGCCATTCTGGTAATTTTTTGAAGTTTTTACCTACAATTTTGATGCAGGAGATTGATTGCGATTTAAATTTTACTTCCATCTTGATAAATGCATCTGCTTCATCTTTTTGTGGCATTGGATTTTTTACACGTTGCAATAAGCGCATGTTTTTTTCGTTAGTACCACCCCATACTTCAAATTCCTGTGGGGGAAGGATATGTGTTTGGATTTTTTTCATCATGTTGACCGATATAGATTTGAGGGGTAGCTGTTCTTTGAAAAATAGCATTAATGCCATGTTTTCATTGTAACCGATCCATTTGCCATTCTGGATGTCAAAGCTGCCGAGTTGTAAATCTGTCAATATCTTCGGTCCGTCACCTTTATATTTTTCACTTGGCGCTACTATAAATGCAATGCTGTCGGGGCTGTAGCGACTTTGATAAAAGTTAAAAGTCAAGACATCACTACCGTACCATCCGGTTTTATATGCTTTAGTTTTTAATGTAACGGACTCTTTAATTTCAATTTCTTTGTCGTAAAGAGGTGACTTTAAACTATCGGGTTCGGTTCCATCGGTTGTATACCTGATCTCTACACCGTTGATGGGATGTTTAATCTGTAATGGTATTCTATTTTTGAAAATAGAAACGGTTGTACTTAAATGTGGCTGGTTTAGCTTTATGGGACTCTTTCCGTCGTCTTTAAAGCCTGTAATAATGCGAATTCCTTTTGCTAATTGTTTCAATTGGCCAATTTCATTTTCCTTTATATCAGTTCGCCATAATGATAGCTCTTTTAGGTTTTTCATAGCAACAAGTTGCTTCACGGTATTGAAATTTACTGCTGTACCAGATAGTGATAGGGTATTTAACTGTTTTAATGGAAGTAAATGCTTCAGTCCGTCGCCTTTAATAGCTGTGAAGTTGAGATTCAGTTTACGTAAATTTTCAAATGTGCTGATCGTTTTTAGTTCTTCGTCTTGCACGGGTAATCCGTTTAAGTTGAGAGATACAATCTGTCTTTTTATTTCTGTCAATTCTTTTAGCGCTTCTGGTTTGTAAATCGTTTTGTTATAGATATTAACAGACAGAGCAGGGGAGCCTTTATCGAGGATGGAAATAACCCGATAATCATTATTTAGTTTTTTGACCGTTGCCTCTGATGCCGCTGCAAAATCATATTGTTGTGCCATTGAAGGTGATGGGCCTAAAGTTGTAGAAGCTAGTATGCGTAAAGAATCTTGCTGTGGTAAATCGATTACTTTTTTATCCAATTGTGCATTTCCTTTTATCAAGAGGGTCAGTACAGCTATTTCTGTGGCAGTAAGTTCGGGTTTTCCTTTTGGAGGCATTCTTTTTCATCTTCAACTGGAAGATGAAGGCGTTGCAATAATAAACTGATTTGGGGATTGCCGGGAACAAATAGTTTTCCATTTTTGCCACCTTTTAACATAGATGCTGCGTCAGTGAGGTTTAAGCTTCCTTTTGCTTTTTCCATATTGTGGCAACTGGCGCATTTGGCTGTAAAATAGGTAGAATCACGTCTTGATAGATCATCGCTTGCTCTATTGAGACTTT
>NZ_ASZT02000253.1:0-3126 GCF_001006065.1 Sphingobacterium sp. IITKGP-BTPF85 | reverse complement strand
GGCAGCCAGGTATGTAGTGGGACAATACGGAACTTTAATAAGCAAAAGCAAAGAAAAGTACAATAAATCCAATCAGACGTGCTGATATACCAAAAATCTCCTGATAACCATCTAGTGCAAAAATAGAACCTTGTACATAATTGTCCGGATTCATCATATGGATCATGCTAAAGGTATGAGCACCTGTAACAGGATTGATCACCGAGAAGTAAAGACCTACTATGACCAAGAGCATGAAAACAGAACCGAACAAGGTATAAATGAAAAACTTCATGGCAGCATATTCTCTTCGCTCGCCACCCCAGATTCCGATGAGGAAGTATAATGGAAGTAACATCACCTCATAAAATAAATAGAATAAGAAGAAGTCTAAAGCACAGAATATGCCGATGACTGCCATATTCAAAAGCATAAGCAAAGCAAAATATCCCTTAACACTTTTCTGGATATTCCAGGAAGCGCCAATTGCCATTAGCATGACAAACGCACTTAGAACCAATAAAGGCATAGAAATCCCGTCTACCCCGAGCAGGTAGTCAATCTCCAGTTTACCAACAGTTCCAAGATCCAGGCGAATCCACGGCAGTTGCTCTACCAATTGATATCCCTCAAGTGTATTGATACCTGTTGCCGCTGGATTAAACGAAAAGTAGGCCATTCCTGCTAGTAGAAACTGAACAGCAGTTATAGCAAGGGCAATATATTTATAAGCATCCTTGAATCGACTAGGAAGCGCTAATATAATTGCTGTCGCTAGTAGAGGTAAAAAGATTAATAAGGATAGTGTAGGCATTTTCTAACGTAATAAAAGATAAATTAAACCAACTATAACAAGTAAGAATACAGAATATAAATAAGTCTGTAGTCTCCCATTTTGGGGTGAACGCACAAAATTCCTAACAGAAGAGCGAATTTACCAATAGCATTAACGAAACCATCAACAATATGTTTGTCAAGCCAATGACTCAGATGAGCGAGCTGCTGGATCAATTTTGTTAAGCTGTGTATAAAACCATCAACAATATTTCTATCTAACCAATAGGAAAGAGCACTTAATTTCAAAATACTGTTGACAATAATTGTTTCATTAAATGAATTCATATATCCCTGATGCAAGGATAACCGGTTTGCAAGACTATTTTCATTTAGTGGATATTGACCTTTTGCATACCATTTCCATCCTAATATCCACATCGATAATGCACCGACTGTTAGTAATACAGGAATAACCAGATGGGCAAGATGATTTGCTTCGTAAGGGTAATCGACAAGTAATCCATCCATTATCCACGAGTCATGATAGGAAATTGGATTGATCGAAAATAGAGGAAAGAAACAGCATATACCCAGGAAATACATTGGCCAAAGCATGAGCTTAGGCGATTCACTCAAATGTATAGATGATCCCAATAGATTTTTGATACGTAGTTCCGAAAAGAAGGCCTTAAAAATTAGACGTCCAATATAAAATGAAGTCATAATACTGACGATAATCAATGTCACAGGCACGATCTGAAACAAAGCTGCTTTTGTTGATGCCCATTCGAATGCAGAAATAATGATACTATCTTTTGATAAATAGCCCGAAGTCAACGGAAACCCCGCAAGTGCCAAGGAAGCTACTGTCATCAGTATAAATGTTTTTGGCATATAGTGACGAAGTCCACCCATATTGCGCAGATCCTGTGGGTCGAAATCATGCTTGCTATGCGCTTTCAGATGTGCCATCTCATGGATAACAGCCCCAGCACATAAGAACAATAAACACTTGAAAAAAGCATGTGTCAATAAATGAAACATAGCTGCATCCCAAGTGCCGATACCTATTCCAACCATCATATAACCCAATTGGGAAATTGTCGAAAAAGCAAGTATTTTTTTGATGTCATATTGTCCCAAAGCAAAATATGCAGCAGTAGTAGCAGTGATGGTACCGATGATAGCAATAGTCAAAAGCACTGTTTCGTTAAATAAAGGAAATAAAGTACTCATTAAAAATACACCGGCAGCCACCATGGTCGCAGCATGTATTAAAGATGAAACAGATGTAGGCCCCTCCATAGCATCAGGCAACCAGACATGTAATGGAAATTGGGCTGATTTTGCCATCGCCCCTAAGAAAAATGCAAGGCCAGTAATCGTCAACCAGATCGCATCCATACTATTGTGTGGAGATATCCATAGGCCGTTTTCAATACTAGTATTAGCGATAAGTCCATCATTTCCAAATAGATTGACCAGATTGAGGGATCCAAATTGAGCGTAGACAATCGCTATGCCGATCAAGAAGCCCAGATCACCGATTCGGTTGACTAAAAAAGCCTTCTTATTTGCTTGCACGGCAGCATCTTTCGTGTACCAGAATCCAATTAATAGATAAGATGCAAACCCGACAAGTTCCCAGAACACATACATAAGCAGTAAATTGTTCATGATGACAAGTCCGAGCATTGCGAAGCAAAATAGACTGAGATACATCCAATAACGGTGTATGCCCATATCATCGTGCATATATGATTTAGAATAAATATGCACCGGAACCGCTATTGTCGAAACTAACAGCAGCATCAAAGAGCTGAGGTTATTCAGTAATATACCAACAGTGAAAGTTGTATTTCCTATTGTAAACCATCTGATCTCAGAAGATAAAGGCATTGCGTTCCAGACATCGAGAAATGTAAATAAACTAAAGATGAAGCTTAAAATAATCGCAGTTGTACCAACAAGGCCAGATTGATCTTTTTACCAACAACAGCCTGATATAGAAAAGCCAGCAAAGGCATTGCCAAAGCAAACAATGCTGTATTAATGGGTGATATGTCAAATAAATAGTTCAATGCTAGTCTTTTAATTCACGAATTTGATCCGGATTAATGCTTCTGTATTGTCGGTATACATTTAAAATGATGGCCAATCCAACTGCAACAGCAGCTGCTGCAAGGACAATGGCAAACAGTGCAAATATTTGGCCCCCATAATTAATTTTATCATACTTTCCGAAAGCTACAAAATTGAGAATAGCCGCATTGATCATCAATTCAATGCCAACTAAAATCATAATGGCGTTCTTCTTTGCGAGAACAGCATATAGACCAATACAAAAAATACAGGCCGAGACAACTAGAA
>NZ_ASZT02000252.1:0-3152 GCF_001006065.1 Sphingobacterium sp. IITKGP-BTPF85 | reverse complement strand
TTTATGAACTTCAATCTTCTATAATAAATCCAACTTCCTGATCAAAAGCCTTTTTTTCTTCTTCAGATAGGTTCTTTTTCATAACACGGATGGTATATCCACCTTTTAGGACCCCTTTATCTAGATACATCCAATCAGAGATCCGTTGCGGATCTATTGTTACTTGATCACCATATTTTACAACCTTAGTTAGTTGCGGTTCATTATTAACGGTACCACGATATGATTTGCCATCTGAGGTTAGATTACCCACCCAGACATGTTCACCACCCCCATCTTCTGTATCGAATCTTACTTTGATAGCAAAACTCTCGTATCCTTCCTGGGGATCTTTAAAAGAAGTTTCAAAATTCTGAAACGTTTTATTTGCTTCGAGGATGGCCTGATTCATGGCTTGATCATCACCATTGAATTCGATGACATCATCATTCTTTATCTTTTCTTTAATCGTGTTTTGGCACGAAATAAATGAGAACGATACAAGTACGAGTAATAAAAAAAACTTGAAAATTGGACTGTTTTTTGAATGTAGCATTGTTTGTTTATTTGTATTAGCTTAGAAATATTATTTTAAGATAATCATAATTTAGTATTTACTGCAAATAGAAGAGAAATGACTAGTACTATGGTCTGTATTTTTATATAACAGTTTATTCATATCTTCAATAAATTTTAAATGGACAACTGGACTAACTTATATTAAAACAATGAAACATCATTTAATATTATTGATTCTCCTTTTTTCAGGCTTTATAAAATCCTTTGCTCAGACGAACGAGGAGGATGGAAGTTCTTATACTAGGGATGAAAAAGGATACGAATTGCGCACTAAAATGACTATACCGCCGTACGGACTGACGAAAATCAAGACGTTAATATCAAATATTACATTTAAAGAAGATCCAGAAGGAAGCTCTGATGGAGGTTTTGAGGCGATAAGTGCTTCGCAGTTTAATGGACTGAGCCTAAGAGAGAAATTTACTTATGTAATGATCCATGCAGAACTTTCTCAACAGAATTGTGCTATTCCAGAATATCAAAATGATCTTCAGAAACGCATTTTCGGACAGCTTGAAACGGGATTTAATGAGGCGAGCTGGAGCCAGAGACAAGCTGACTTTCTTCTTGAAAATCGAGACTCGGTATTGAGACTCATTCAAGAATCAGTTGGACGGAGCAAATGGATGGGCATTAACTACAAAGAAGCAATTTTAGAAATGAATGCTTGGAACATGATTCCTTTTATCATTACGTATGTTAAAAATACACCAAAGGATAAAGATGCACTAACCTTACTGATGCTATTAATGAAACGTGGCGAATATGAAGAATTCCTCAATTCAGTATCCTATCAGAAATTGTATGGTACAGATGCTGGTTATTATGCCTACTTGAACTATAATAAAGCAAATGAGGATTTAATTTGTGAGCGGGCAAATCGTTACTACAAAGTAAAAAAGAAATAATATGAAGCGAATAATTAGTGTCAGCCTCTTTATGATTTGTCTATGTACAACATTAGTTGCACAAGAGCATGTTTATGTTGAACCGACACAGGCTGATCGAAACTATAGGGCATACCGCGAGCAGGAGACAAAACCTGAGTTTGGTTTGAGAAAAGTTGAATCTTTAATCAAAAAAATTAAAGAACCAGAAGATGATGGCATGATTGCAGATTACATCGCGGCTATTTCTAAGGACGAATTTAAGCGATTGAATTTAAAAGAACAGTTTACCTATGTTATGATTCATCCAGAAGTATATAGTCAGGCTTGTATAGATGATATGACAAGTCGGGGTGAAGATCAAAAGATCTTTGGGTTACTTACTTTTCGTCTTTCAGGAGTCGACTGGAGCGCGGATCAATATAAGTTTCTCAAACAGAATCGCGATACAGTACAGACATTGATTTTTGAAACCATAGCTGTAAAGAAACATATGGGTGTCAATTTAAAATCGGCCTTGTCGAAATTTCTGCATGGGAAAGTATCCCGGCTATGATTCGCTATTATCAAACAAATAGGAAAGATAGGGATGTTTTGACGGTATTATCTTTAATATTAAAAAAAGAACAGTACACGCCTTACCTGAAATCTAAGATGTATGGAAAATTGTATTTGGGCGATGATAATTATATGACATCAGTTCGTTTCAATACAGCAAACGAACAATTTCTCTTATCTACGGCACAGGACTATTATAATCAGAAAATTTCAAAATGATGAAGAGCATTCGGATATTATTGATTGGATTTTTTTTATACATGAATACTTCTTTTGCCCAAGAACAAAAGTTTATTGCGGTGGAGGCAGGTACTTATATTTTAGGTGATACAATCAGTTTGGATAATCCTAAAAGATCCGTTTCAATTCCAGCTTTTGCTATTGCTGAAGCCGAATTAACAAATGAAGCATTTGCTGCATTTGTTTCTGCTACGCATTATGTCACATTGGCAGAACGATTTCGTAATGCAATGGTCTTTGAACCCGGATTAGAAGAATTTCGATGGATACAGGATAGTACGGCATATTGGCGGTTTCCAAATGGAATAAGTAGAGGCGGGATTAAAGATAAAATGAATCATCCTGTTACCTGTATATCCTATCGGGATGCAGTCGCTTACTGCGAATGGGCAGGGGTTCGTTTACCCTCATTGGATGAATGGGAAGTGGCTTCAAGAGCAGGTTCGGAGACAAAGTATTTTGAAGGGGTAGATTTAGAAAAAATCATCAATTATGCCAATATATGGCATGGCAGAAATCATTTGGTAGCCGATAGCACGGATGGTTATCTCTATACATCACCGATTAAAACATTTAAAGCAAATCCTTTAGGTTTATATGATGTATATGGTAATGTGTTTGAATTTTGTGAAGGCGCATTAGAACGTGATAAAGATAGGAAAGTTGCCCATGCACGCGGGGGATCGTGGTGGTGCAGTAAAAATAGTTGCGCATCCTTTAATTCGCAATACATAGGTTCGGTCAATCCAAATGCATCTTTTAGTAATCTTGGCTTTCGAGTAGTCAAGAAAATATAGAGAGATCTAATAAAAAGAAATCTCTCTACATCTATTTGTTATCTACCCATCCAGCCACCATCTACGGTCAGAATTGTTCCATGAACGTAGTTAGACGCTTCAGAGCTCAGAA
>NZ_ASZT02000251.1:0-3190 GCF_001006065.1 Sphingobacterium sp. IITKGP-BTPF85 | reverse complement strand
CCAGTGCATGTGTTCGAACCGCTCCAGGACCCACCGCATTCACGCGGATTTCCGGTCCGTAATCGAATGCCAAATTTTTAGTCATATGATTTACTGCAGCCTTAGAAGAAGCGTAAGCACTAATTGCAGGACTGGTATTGATAGAAGCCATAGATGACATGTTGATTATGCTCCCATAACCTGCCGATTTCATATGGGGAGCTACCAATTGACATAGCCGCCACATACTAAAAACATTCATTTCAAATACCTTGGCAAATTGTGAAACAGCGATCTGATCAGGACTTTCTTTCCCTGTTCCACCTCCACCCACATTATTTACTAAAATATGTATTCCACCATACTTTGAAACGGCAGCATCCACCAGATTAACCAACGCTTCATCCTTCGTTACATCACATTCAATTGCAAGTGCATTTCCACCATCTTGATTAATTTCAGATGCTGTTTGCTGCGCTGCAGAAAAGTTATAATCGGCGACCACGACATACGCGCCATAAGCAGCCAGCATCTGGCAACAAGCCCTGCCTATGCCTGCTGCTCCGCCAGTAATAATAGCTGTTTTACCACTTAAATCAAATAATTTAGAAATATCCATGCCTGTTCTGTTGTAATCAATAATAAAAGCAAACAAGTATCTTCAAGACATCATTGCTCGCAATTTTTAAACAAACAAGGAGCATAATAGTTTCTCTAAAAACAAATCACATATCTTACAAACCTATTCAAGTGCATACACAGCGCCATCTGCAGAACCAAAATACAATGATTGACCATCAATCCAGACCGTAGAAAAAATACTGCCCATCTGCAGGTATCCCGTAAACAATTGATGGATATCATGTGCATATTTTTCATCCAGTCCAGTTCGTAACTTATCTTTTTCATCAAAAAATTTGACCGGTTCAGTTTACTGGATGCCGTTTGAAAAACACTTGAAACCGTACCTTTCGAAAGATCTAACTTATAAAGCACACCATCTAATGCACCAAAATAAGCAGCAGAATCTGTGATCGAAGCACTGCTAAACGTATTTAATGGAATCCGTGGTTCATAAAGTTTCCCTCCATAAACCTTATCCAAAGCGAGCACACTATAAGAATCCGACATAGTCAGCAGCAGCTGTTTTCCAGCAAGACTAGGTACACTGATCCAGCTTCCGGGCTGATGGTAAACCCAATGTCCAGTACCATCTTTAATTTTTAAAGCATAGCTATTAAAATCCCGAGCTCCAAAATAAACAGAACTATCCGCCGCAACAGCATGAAACTGCACCTCTCCCTTCGGAAAATAGTGCTCACCAATCGTTTTAAATTTCCAACGTAAATCACCATTTTTCTCTAAACAGTAAAAATAACCATCAAAACTACCGATCAAGATTTCATGGGCTGTCACAGTAGGCGAAGCATGTACAATACCTGCTGTTTTATATTTCCAGATTTCTTTTCCATTTTTGGCATCAAGCGCATAAATATGTCCATCTCCAGATCCAAAATACACGATTCCCGATTCTACAGCTGCCGAAGATTGAAAATAATCCCAGATATCATAAGTCTTTTCACCTTCCGTTTTAAAAGTCCACAATTGCTTTCCGGTATGCACATCTAGCGCATAAAAATGACCATCAGCACTTAAAAAATAAACAACCTGTTGATCCACCGCCGCAGTAGCCCGTACCTCTCCACCTGTCTTATATTTCCAAAGTACGCTTCCATCAGCTTTATTTAAAGCATAAAGATTACTGTCACAGGATCCAATAATAATTTTGTCGGCATATAAAACGGGAGAAGAATAAACCTGACCTTCGGTTTGAAAACGCCACTTCACCTGAGGCCGTTCCTGAATCAAGGCACCGGAAGTATAATTGTGACGATCGGCCGTTCTAGCCAACTGTTGCGCGTATAAATTCATTTCTAAAAAAAAGAAAGCAAGCACAAAACAGTAAAAATATTTTTTAAAATAAGGCATACAGATTCCAGCGTTTTAAAATGGATCAATTATTTATTAGGTTCTAATATCGCATCAATAGAGCATTGATACCAATCAAAGATATCAAAATTAACCTTAAAAAAAAGACATCCTTTGCAGAAGAAAGGATGTCTCTCAAAAACTTTCAGAACCTGTGGATTACACAAGCTAAAGCAGTATACCACTTAAGATAAAACCGACAAAAATAGTAACGGCGATTGCAACCAGACCCGGAATCATAAAACTATGGTTAACGACAAATTTTCCAATTTCGTACTTCCCGTTCGATCAAAATCTATTGCAGCGAGCAATGTCGGGTAACCAGGAAGCAGAAAATCACCATTTACAGCTGGGAACATCGCTAATAAATGTGGACTTGTAATACCCAGTGCCAAACCCATTGGCATAATTGTCCTTGTTGTGGCTGCCTGACTAAAAGTCAGCGCTCCCATCAAAAATAAAGCAATCGCAAACGTCCAGGGATATACCGTTACGATATCCTTAAAAGTATGTTCAATAACCGCCTCATTAGCCAGCATAAAAGTAGCACTCATCCACACCACACCCAACACAGAAACAACAGCAGTTGCCATCGATGTAAATAAACTCATCTTCGCGACTTTTACCGCAGAAGTTTTTGTTATCAGCATGATAAATGCTGAAGCGGACAAGGTGATCATGATGATCAAACTGGTCAGATTGATCGTTCCATTTGCATTTACACTGAAACTAGGTCCTCCACCCACATGAGGAACAAAAGCAGGAAAAGCTCCAAAAAATATAATCAACAGAATTGCAAATCCAAATATGGCAACCGCAATTTTAGCCCCTGGCTCAGGTTGGTATTGAGTAGTCCCATTTTCCATCTGACTAGGATCCATCGATTTTGCAAATTCAGGATCCTTCATCTTCTCGAGAAATATCGGATCCTTATCCAGTTCCAATCCCTTCTTTCGTACAGCTAAGATACTGGCAAATATACCACAGAGTGCCGCTGGAATACATATTTTCATGATATCGATAGAAGCCGAAGAATAAGCCAGTATAGCAACTAAAGAGGCACTGGCTGCACTCATCGGGCTACCGGTGATCGCTAGATGCGAAGCAATCACCGATACCGAAAGTGGTCTTTCCGGACGTATACGCTGCTTGGCCGAAACCTCTGCGATAATCGGCAAAAGCGAGTAAACAATATGTGCCGTCCCAGCAAATAAGCAAAGAA